>NZ_CALLYO010000097.1 GCF_937858865.1 uncultured Amaricoccus sp.
GGCAACCAGCGCGTGGCGGCGCCCGCACCGGCCGCCCCGGCCCGCGACGCCACCGCCGAGGCGGTGATGGCCGCCGTCCGCCAGCAGGCGCGGCAGAACAACGCGACCCCGCCCACGCCCGCGACGCCGCCGGCGCCCGCCGCCCCGGCCGAGCCGAGCGCGTCCGAGGCGACCTCGCTGCCGGTCGGGCCGCCGCTCTCGAACTCCGAGAAGGACGGGCTGAAGCTCGCCGTGCAGCGCTGCTGGAACGTGCCGGCGGGGCTGCGCGACGCGCAGGAGCTCAAGGTGACGCTCGCCGCCGAACTCGCCGCCGACGGCGCGGTCATCAACGCCTCGATCCGCCTGATCGAGCCGCGCAACCCGCCCGACCCGCGCTTCCAGCAGGCCTTCGAGGCCGGGCGGCGGGCGCTCATCCGCTGCGCGCCCTATTCGCTGCCGCGCGAGAAGTACGGCCAGTGGCGCAACATCGAAGTCGTCTTCAATCCCGAAGGAATGGTGTCATGGTAGACCGGCTCCGCCGCAACCTCCTGATCGGCGTGCCCGCGGCGCTGATGCTGCGGCCGTTCGCCGGCGCGGCCCAGGCGCCGCTCAGGATCGAGATCACCGAAGGCGTGGTCGAGCCGATGCCGTTCGCGGCGCCGGGCTTCGTGCCGGACAGTGCGGCCGCGGCCGATCTCGCCGCGCGCATCACCCAGGTGGTGATCGCCGATCTGACCGGGACCGGGCTCTTCCGCGAGATCCCGAGCGCGGCGCACATCGGGCGGATCTCGAACTTCGACGCGCCGGTCGCCTTCGCCGACTGGAAGGCGATCAACGCCCAGGCGCTGATCACCGGCGCGGTCGGGACAAGCGGCGACCGGGCGCAGGTGCGCTTCCGCCTCTGGGACGTCTTCGCCCAGCAGGGGCTCGGCGAGGGGCTGAAGTTCGAGGGCGCTGCCGCGAGCTGGCGCCGGCTCGCGCACAAGGTGGCCGACGCGGTCTATTCGCGGCTGACCGGCGAGAGCGGCTATTTCGACAGCAAGGTCGCCTTCATCGCCGCCTCCGGGCCGAAGGACGCGCGGCGCAAGCAGCTCGCGATCATGGACTACGACGGGGCCAACGCGGTGATGCTGACCGACGGCAGCGCGCTGGTGCTGACCCCGCGCCTGTCGCAGAGCGCGAGCCAGGTGCTCTACACCAGCTACGAGCGGGGCGCGCCCAAGGTGATGCTGATGCAGGCCGGCGGCGGCAGCCGCACCGTCATCGACGACACCTCGGGGATGACCTTCGCGCCGCGCTTCTCGCCCGACGGCAAGCGGGCGATCTTCTCGAAGTCGGTCGGCACCGGGTCGGACATCTTCGTGAAGAGCCTCGGCGGGCGCGGCGAGACCCAGCTCACCCGCACCTCCTCGATCGACACCGCCCCCTGCTTCTCGCCCGACGGCAACCAGATCGTCTTCGAGAGCGACCGCGGCGGCACGCAGCAGATCTACGTCATGCCGGCCTCGGGCGGCGAGGCGCAGCGGATCAGCTTCGGCGCCGGGCGCTACGCGACCCCGGTCTGGTCGCCGCGCGGCGACATGATCGCCTTCACCAAGATCGACGGCGGGCGCTTCCACATCGGCGTCATGCGCACCGACGGCTCGGGCGAGAAGCTGCTGACCGGCAGCTACCTCGACGAGGGGCCGAGCTGGGCGCCGAACGGACGGGTGCTGATGTTCTTCCGCGAGAGCCCGGGCTCGGGCGGCGGTCCGCAGCTCTATTCGGTGGACATCACCGGGCGTAACCTGAGACAGGTGCCGACGGCGGGCTTCGCCTCCGACCCCTCGTGGTCGGGGCTCCTGAGCTGAGCGAGAGGAAGGACGAGAGGATGAGGAAGGTCACGATCCTGGCGCTGGCGGCCGCAATGCTCGCCGCCGCCGGCTGCGCGCGCAACAGCGACGTCACGGTCCCCGACGCCGGCTACAGCGGCGGCGCGGGCGGCCTCGACGGCGTCGGCACCGGGCCGCTCGGCGCGTACGGCGGGACGCTGCCCGGCAGCAACATCAGCGACCGGGTCCTCTTCGCCGTCGACCAGACGACGCTGAGCGCGGAGGCGATCGGCATCCTCAACGCCCAGATCGGCTGGCTGAAGCAGAATGCCACCAGCCCGATCCTGATCGAGGGCCACGCCGACGAGCGCGGCACCGGCGAATACAACCTCGCCCTCGGCTCGAGCCGGGCGAGTGCCGTCCGCAACTACATGGTGAGCCAGGGCATCCCGGACAGCCGCATCTCGATCATCACCTACGGCCGCGAGCGGCCGGTCGCCACCTGCGACAACGAGAGCTGCTGGTCGCAGAACCGGCGCGCTGTCACCGTTGTGACTGGCGGCGCCGGGGCCTGATGCGCTAGAGCGGGCGCTGGCATGGAGATGGCGATGCTCACGGTTCGGCGGATCGGGGTTCTGGTGCTGGCGGCGGCGCTCGCGCTCGCCCCCCCCGTCCTCGCGCAGGACAAGCGCACGCTCGCCGACGTGAAGGCGGAGCTGAGCGTGCTCAGCAACCAGATCCAGCAGCTCCGCGACGAGCTGGTGCGCACCGGCGCCGCCGGCGGCCTTCCAGCCGCGCCGGCGACCGCGCTCACCCGGCTCGACCAGCTCGAGGCCGAGCTCCGCCACCTGACCGACCGGGTGGACGTGCTGACCAACGACGTCATCCGCATCACCGAGGACGCCACCAACCGCGTCGGCGACATCGAGTTCCGCCTGACCGAGCTCGAGGGCGGCGACACCAGCGTGAAGCCCGAGCCCGCCCCGCTCGGCGGCGGCGTCACCCGCCCGCGGGCGCGCCCGGTCTCGCCGGCCGCAGCGGCGCCCGGCAGCGGCTCGCTCGCCGTGGCCGAGCAGGCGGACTTCGACGCCGCGGTCGCCGCGGCCGCCGCCGGCGACAACCAGAAGGCGGCCGATCTCTTCGGCCAGTTCGTGCA
>NZ_CALLYO010000098.1 GCF_937858865.1 uncultured Amaricoccus sp.
TTTCGTCGGGTTAAAACTTCGTGAAGCGCGGGCGGCGGTCAGACGATGCCGCCGCCGATGCTGGCGACGGCCGGGCGGCGCTCGGCGATGGCGGCGCGGTAGCGGCTGGCGCGGAAGGCGGCGACCGGGTCGATGGCGCCGCCCTGCTCGAGCCGCGCCTGGGCGAGGATGGGCTCGACGTCGGTGCGGAAGGCGGCCTTGAGCGTGAGGGTCGCCATCAGGGCGTCGTTCGCCTCCTGGGCGGCTTCGAGGACGGCGCGGTCGACGAGCAGGGCCTGGGCATAGGCGCGGGCGACCTCGGTGGCGCTGACCATCAGGCTCTCGATCGGGTCGGTGACGTTGTGGCTCTGGTCGAGCATGTGGGCGGGGGCGAAGCCGGGGGCGCCGCGGTCCTCGGCGTCGACAAGCTCGTTGAAGACGAGGAAGAGGCGGTAGGGGTCGATCGAGCCGGCGTCGAGGTCGTCGTCGCCGTACTTCGAGTCGTTGAAGTGGAAGCCGCCGAGCTTGCCGAACTGGATGAGGCGGGCGACGATCATCTCGATGTTGACGTTGGGGGCGTGGTGGCCGAGGTCGACGAGGCAGAAGGCCCTGGGGCCGAGCTCGCTGGCGGTCAGGTAGCTGGTGCCCCAGTCCTGCACCACCGTCGAGTAGAAGGCGGGCTCGTACATCTTGTGCTCGGAGAAGAGGCGCCAGTCCTCGGGGAGGGCGCCGTAGATCTGCCGCATCGAGTCGAGGTAGCGCTCGAAGGCGCGGGTGAAGTGCGACTGGCCGGGGAAGTTCGAGCCGTCGGCGATCCAGACGGTCAGCGCCTTCGAGCCGATCGCCTGGCCGATCGCGATGCATTCGAGATTGTGCTCGACGGCCTGGGCGCGGACGGCGGCGTCGGTGTGGGAGAGCGAGCCGAACTTGTAGGAGAGCGGCTGGCCGGGGGCGTCGGCGAAGGTGTTCGAGTTCATCGCGTCGAAGCCGAGGCCGACCTCCTGCGCCCTGGCCTTCAGCGCCGCCGGGTCGGCCCTGTCCCAGGGGATGTGCAGCGAGACGGTGGGGGTGACGCGGGTGAGCTGGTGGATCACGCCGCAGTCGTCGAGCTTGTCGAAGATGCCGCGCGGCTCGCCGGGGCCGGGGAAGCGGGCGAAGCGGGTGCCGCCGGTGCCGACGCCCCAGGAGGGGACGGCGACGCCGAAGGCGGCGAGCCTGGCCTTGATGCGCTCGATGTCGATGCTGCGGCGGTCGAGCTGCTCGGCGAGGGCGGCATAGTCGCGGGCGAGGGCCGCGGCCCGCGCCTCGTTCTCCGCGGCGATCAGCCCGGGGTCGATTCCTGCCATCTCGTCCTCCCTAGCGGGTGAAGGCCTGCACGTTGCCGGCGTCGACGTTGATGATGTTGCCCGTCGACTTGGCGGAGGCCTCCGAGGCGAGGAAGTAGATCGCCTCGGCGATGTCCTCGGGCAGCACCGAGCGTTTCAGGAGCGAGCGCTGGCGGTACATCTCCTCCAGCCCCTCCTTGTCGGTCCGGTAGGTGGAGGCGCGTTGCTCGAGCCACTCGCCGGCCCAGATCTTCGAGCCGCGCAGCACGGCGTCGGGGTTGACCACGTTGACGCGGATGCCCTCGGGCGCGCCTTCGAGGGCGAGGCAGCGGGCGAGGTGGATCTCGGAGGCCTTGGCGGTGCAGTAGGCCGAGGCGCCGGGGGAGGCGGCGAGGCCGTTCTTCGAGGCGACGAAGACGAGGGCGCCGCCGAGGCCCTGCGCCTTCAAGAGGCGAAAGGCTTCGCGCGAGACGAGGAAGTAGCCGGTCGAGAGGATCGCCATGTTGCGGTCCCAGAGCTCGAGCGTGGTGTCCTCGACCGGGGCGGAGGAGGCGATGCCGGCGTTGGAGACGACGATGTCGACCCCGCCGTATTCGACCGCCATCGCGGCATAGGCGGCGGCGACCGCGGGCTCCGAGGTCACGTTCATCTCGACGGTGCGGACGGCGTCGGCGGAGTGGCGGGCGGCGAGTGCGGCGCGGGTTTCCTCGAGCGCCCCGGCGTCGATGTCGGCGAGGACGACGCAGGCGCCCTCGGCGAGCAGGCGCTCGGCGGTCGCGGCGCCGATGCCGCCGGCGCCGCCGGTGACGATGGCGATGCGGCCGGCGAGGCTCTTCGGCTTCGGCATGCGCTGGAGCTTGGCCTCCTCGAGCAGCCAGTATTCGATGTCGAAGGCCTCCTGCTCGGGGAGGCCGCGGTATTCGGAGACGGCGGAGGCGCCGCGCATGACGTTGATGGCGTTGACGTAGAATTCGCCCGAGATGCGGGCGGTCGCCTTGTCCCTGGCGAAGGTCAGCATGCCGACGCCGGGGACGAGGTAGACGACCGCGTTCGGGTCGCGCAGGCCGGGGCTGTCGGGGCGGCGGCAGCGCTCGTAATAGGCGGCATAGTCGGCGCGGTAGGCCTCGACCGCGGCGGGGAGGCCGGCGAGGGTGGCGGCGAGGTCGGGCCGCGCCGGGTCGAAGTCGACGACGAGCGGGCGGATCTTGGTGCGCAGGAAATGGTCGGGGCAGCTGGTGCCGAGGGCGGCGAGCGGGCGCATCCCCTTCGCGCCGACGAAGTAGAGGACGGCCGGGCTGTCGTCGAAGTGGCCGACCATGCGGGCGTCCTTCGAGATCATGCCGCGGATGCGCGGCATCAGCGCCGCGGCCACCCGGCGCCGCTCCTCGGGCGGCAGGGGGGCGTGGGCCTCGCCCCCGAAGGCCGGCTGGCCGGCGGTCCTCGTCTCCAGCCAGGCGATGGCGCGGTTGATGATCTCGATGGTGGTCTCGTAGCAGGCCTTCGCCTCGTCGGCCCAGGTGAAGAGGCCGTGGCTCTCGAGCACCACGCCGCGGGCGGCCGGGTTCTCGCGGCAGAATTTCTCCAGCCAGAGGCCGAGCTCGTAGCCGGGGCGCTTCCAGGGCAGCCAGCCGATCTCGTCGCCAAAGACCTCCCGGGTCAGCGCGCACGAGTCCTTCGAGGCGGCGATGGCGATGATGGCGTCGGCGTGCATGTGGTCGACATGGGCCCGCGGCACGTAGGCGTGCAGCGGCGTGTCGATCGAGGCGGCGCGGGCGTTGAGGTTGAAGGTGCAGTGGGGCAGGTAGCCCACCATCTCGTCCTCGTGCTCGGGGCCGCGGTAGAGGCCCTTCAGCGCCTCGAGCTTCGACATGTAGAGGGTGGCGAAGCCGTCGAGCCTGATGGTGCCGACGTCGCCGCCCGAGCCCTTGACCCAGAGGACCTCGACCGGCTCGCCGGTCAGCGGGTCGGTCTCGGTGACCTTGGCCGAGGTGTTGCCGCCGCCGTAGTTGGTGATCCGCTTGTCGGCGCCGAGGAGGTTCGAGCGGTAGAGGAGGAGCTCGGGCTCGCTCATGCCCGCGGCCCTCGTGTCGTCCCAGAGGTTGGCGAGGGTCCGGCCTGTCTTCGCGTCGAGCATGATCCATCCTCCCCGAAGCCCGTTCGGACTGGTATCGCGCAGCGGGATCCGCTTGTCAAAGCGGCCCCCTTGATCGCGGTGCGGCGGCTGGCCCATTGTCATGCGGGGCGACGGAGGGGGAGCCGGAATGGACAAGGCCAGGGGCGGGCGGCCCGCCACCGTCCTCGTTCTCGACATCGGCAAGACCAACGCCAAGGCGGTGCTGGTCGATGCCGCGACGCTCGGCGAGATCGACGTCCTGACCGC
This sequence comes from uncultured Amaricoccus sp., assembly GCF_937858865.1. Lineage (GTDB taxonomy): Bacteria > Pseudomonadota > Alphaproteobacteria > Rhodobacterales > Rhodobacteraceae > Amaricoccus. The sequence goes on from NZ_CALLYO010000098.1 coordinate 3,685, forward strand.
GCCGAACCGGCCGCTGCCCGGGCCGCCCTATCCGCATGCCGACGTGGAGGGGATCTGGCGCTTCCTGCTCGAGGCGGCGCGCGCGCTGCAGGGGCGGCACGGGGTGGGGGCGATCGCGGTGACGGCGCATGGGGCGACGGCGGCGCTGGTCGACAGGGCGGGGGGGCTGGCGCTGCCGGTGCTCGACTACGAGTTCGCCGGGCCGGACGAGCTCGCGGCCGCGTATGACGCGGCGCGGCCGGATTTCGCCGAGACGGGATCGCCGCGGCTGCCGGCGGGGCTGACGCTCGGGGCGCAGCTCTTCTGGCAGTTCCGCCGCTTCCCGGCCGAGGCGGCGCGGGCGGCGGCGATCCTGATGTATCCGCAGTACTGGAGCTTCCGGCTGACCGGGGTGGCGGCATCGGAGCGGACCTCGCTCGGCTGCCACACCGACCTCTGGGACCCGCATGGGGGGCGCTTCTCGTCGCTGGTCGAGGGGATGGGCTGGTCGGGGCTGATGCCGCCGCTGCGCCGGGCGGCGGACGTGCTCGGGCCGGTGACGGCGGAGGTGGCGGCGGCGACCGGGCTCGACCCGGCGACGCCGGTGCATTGCGGCATCCACGATTCGAACGCCTCGCTGCTGCCGCACCTGATGGCGCGGAAGCCGCCCTTCGCGGTGGTCTCGACCGGGACCTGGGTGGTCTCGATGGCGATCGGCGGGCGAAAGGTGACGCTGGATGCGGCGCGCGACACGCTGGTCAACGTGAACGCCTTCGGCGATCCGGTGCCCTCGGCGCGCTTCATGGGCGGGCGGGAGTGGTCGCGGCTGATGGAGGGACGGGAGGCGGCCCCGACGGCGGCCGACGCCGAGGCGGTGCTGGCGCACGGGGCCATGCTCTTCCCGGCGGTCGAGCCGGGCTCGGGGCCGTTCCCGGGCCGCGCGCAGCGCTGGTCGGTGCCGGAGGCGGCGCTCGCACCCGGCGAGCGGGCCGTCGTCGTCGCCTGGTACCTGGCGCTGACGACCGGGGTCTGCCTCGAGCTGATCGGCGCCGAGGGGCCGGTGGTGGTCGAGGGGCCGCTGGCGGCGAACCCGGCCTTCACCGGGATGCTCGCGGCCATCGTGCCGGGCGGCCTCGCGCCGGCCTCGCCGGCGACGACCGGCACGAGCGCCGGCGCCGCGCTCCTCGCGCTGCCGCCGGGGGACGGGCCGGCCGGGGCGGCGCCGGAGGCGGCGCGGCAGCCGCGCGCGCCGCGGCTCGCGGCCTATGCCGCCCGCTGGCGGGCGGAAGTCGATCGCGCTACCTGATCCTCGACCAGTTCGGAGGCCCGTCATGACCGCTCAGCCCCGCCTCGCCGACGCGCTCGGCTTCGATCCCGCGAAGCTGCCGGGCGATCTCTGGATCGGGGGCGCCTGGCGTCCCGGCGAGGGGCGGATCGAGGTCTTCGACCCCTCGACCGGCGCGGCGATCACCACGGTGGCCGATGCCTCGACCGCGGACGCCCTCGAGGCGGTCGCCGCGGCGCGTGCGGCGCTGCCGGGCTGGTCCGCCACGCCGCCGCGGCGGCGGTCGGAGATCCTCCGGCGCTGCTTCGAGCTGATGATCGAGCGGCGCGACATGCTGGCGCGGCTCATCTCGCTCGAGAACGGCAAGGCGCTGCCCGACGCGACCGGGGAGGTCAGCTATGCGGCGGAGTTCTTCCGCTGGTTCTCGGAGGAGGCGGTGCGGCTCGGGGGCGAGCTCTCGGTCGCGCCCTCGGGCGCCAACCGCATCCTGGTGCAGCACCAGCCGATCGGGGTCGCCGTGCTGGTCACGCCGTGGAACTTCCCTGCGGCCATGGCGACGCGCAAGATCGCCCCGGCGCTCGCCGCCGGCTGCACCTGCGTGCTGAAGCCGGCGACCGAGACGCCGCTGACGGCCTATGTCCTCGCACGGCTCTGCGCCGAGGCGGGGGTGCCGGACGGTGTCCTCAACGTCATCACCACCGCGCGCGCGGGCGAGACGGTCGGCGCGATGCTGCACGATCCGCGGGTGCGCAAGCTCTCGTTCACCGGCTCGACCGCGGTCGGGCGCAGGCTGCTCAAGGAGGCGGCCGACCAGGTGCTGAGCTGCTCGATGGAGCTGGGCGGCAACGCGCCCTTCGTGGTCTTCGACGACGCCGATCTCGAGGCGGCGCTCGACGGGGCGATGATCGCCAAGATGCGCAATGGCGGCGAGGCCTGCACCGCGGCCAACCGCTTCATCGTCCAGGAGGGCATCGCGCCCGCCTTCGCCGAGGAGCTGGCCGGGCGCATGGCGGCGCTGCCGCTCGGCGCCGGCTACGACCCGGCGACGAGGATCGGCCCGATGATCAACAAGGCGGCGATCGAGACCATCTCCGGCCTCGTCGACGATGCGGTCGGCCGCGGCGCCCGCCTCCTCGCCGGCGGCCGGGCGCTCGACCGCGCCGGCTTCTACTTCCCGCCGACCGTCCTCGACCGGGTGCCGGCGGAAGCGGCGATCGGGCGCGAGGAGATCTTCGGCCCGGTCGCGGCCATCCGCACCTTCGCGACCGAGGAGGAGGCGGTCGCGATGGCGAACGATACCGAGTACGGGCTCATCGCCTATGTCTTCACCTCGGATCTCGCCCGCGGCCTGCGCGTCTCCGAGCGGATCGAGGCGGGGATGGTCGGGCTCAACCGCGGCCTCGTCTCCGACCCGGCGGCGCCGTTCGGCGGCGTGAAGCAGTCCGGCCTCGGGCGCGAGGGTGGCCACCACGGCATCCTCGAGTTCTGCGAGACGAAGTATATCGCGGCGAGCTGGTGAGAAGACCGGGCCTGCCCGTCAGAATACCGACTGCCGCGCCCGCGACAGGAAGAAGCCGTGGCCGTCGGCGTTGCGGCACTCGAGCCCATTGCGGGAGGACTGGCAGAAGATGTCGCGGAAATCCAGCGCCCGCCCGTAGGCGAAGTCGTGCTCCGGGCCGAGGCCGGGCATTCCCGGCGCACCGCATTGCAGCTGGACCGGGCCCCGCCCCCACATCATGAACCTGTGCCCCCATCCCGCGCCGCAGCCCGCCGGGGGCGGCGCGGCAGGGGCGCCGCCGCGTTCGAAGATCACGCAAGCCAGGTCAGACGGCCCTTCCCCGGTTCCGATCGTGCACTCGATGTTCCCCGACGGCATCCGGAACATGGAGACGTCGGCCAGTGCCGGGCCCGCGGCCAGCAAGGCGACGAGTGTGAGAAGGCGCATTTCCGTCCCCCCGTTGGAATGCGTCCGGTCACTCCTTCTTAACAGACCTTGCCAAAGTCGTTAACGGGTTTAGATTTAACCGTTGATTCAGTGGCTTACACCGTGTCTGGCGCGCAAGACAGCACGCGTTCAGGCGGCGAGGGGCAGGGCCGGGCGCTCGCGAATCGGCAGGTGGACCAGCGCCGAGAAGGCGCCGACCCCGACGCCGACCCACCAGACGAGCGTGTAGTTGCCGTAGATGTCGTAGAGGCGCCCGCCGAGCCAGACGCCGAGGAAGCCGCCGAGCTGGTGGCTGAAGAAGACGAGGCCGTAGAGGGTGCCCATGTAGCGCAGGCCCCAGATCTGCGCGACGAGGCCGGAGGTCAGCGGCACGGTGGCGAGCCAGAGCGCCCCCATGAGGACCGAGAAGACGAGGACGCTCGCCGGCGTCATGGGGGCGAGGATGAAGGCGGCCGCGACGACGGTGCGGGCGAGGTAGATCTGCGCCAGCAGGTACTTCTTCCTGTAGCGCTGCCCGAGGGCGCCGGCGGCCAGCGTGCCGCAGATGTTGGCGAGGCCGATGACCGCGATCGCCAGCGCCCCGAGCGCCGAGGTGGTGGTGATCCCGAAGCTCGCCAGCACGCCGTTCGCCGGGATCGGCGAGCAGACCTCGGTCACGAAGGCGGGGAAGTGCGCGGTGATGAAGGCGAGCTGGTAGCCGCAGGAGAAGAAGCCGAGGAAGATGAGCGCGAAGGAGGGGTCGCGGATCGCCCGGCCGACGATCGCGCCCATGCTCTCCTCGCCCGCCGGCGCCCCGGGCTGCGCGCGCGCCGGCCCGGAGATGAACGGCAGGAGCGCGAGGGTGGCGAGGATGAGGGCGGCGAAGACGATGAAGACCTGCTGCCAGGGCATCATCCCGAGCAGCCAGTCGGCGAGGAGCGGGCCGACCACCTGTCCGGCCGAGCCGGCGGCGGTGGCGACCCCGAGGGTGAGCGAGCGCCGCTCGGGCGAGGCGGCGCGGCCGACGATGGCGAGGATGACGCCGAAGCCGGTCCCGGCGATGCCGAAGCCGATCAGGATGTTGAGGAACTGGTGCGCCCCCGGCGTCACGGCGTTGGCCGAGAGCACGAGGCCCGCGGCATAGAGCAGCGCGCCGAGGATGATCGCCCGCCGGTCGCCGTAGCGTTCGGCGATGGCGCCGAAGATCGGCTGCCCGATCCCCCAGGCGAGGTTCTGGATCGCGATCGCCAGCGAGAAGTCGGCCCGCAGCCAGCCGAAGTCCTCGGCGATCGGGATCTGGAAGAGCCCGAAGCTCGCGCGGACGCCGAAGCCCACGAGCAGGATGGTGCAGGCCGCGACGAGCAGCGGCGTGACGAGCGGGATGCGGGCCTGGGGCATGGGCGTCTCGGGAATCGGGGCTCCTGATACTGCGGCGGCGGCGGAGGAGGTCAACGCGCATTCTTGTGGCCTCGGCCATCACGGTTCGTGATTCCGCTTCCGCCCGTTGACGCACCGGCCGGGGATGCTAGGCAGGCGGGGCCAGAGCCGGAGCCTGCCGATGACCGATCTTCTCTATCGCGAGGATGCCTATCTCGCCCGCGCCGAGGCCGTCGTCCTCGCGGCGGGGGCGGGGGGCGTCGAGCTCGACCGGACGCTCTTCTATGCGAGCTCGGGCGGCCAGCCCGGCGACAGCGGGCTGATCCTGGCCGGCGGGCGCGAGATCGCGGTCGCGGGCGCCGTGCATCCCGAGGGGGATCGGTCGCGGGTGCTGCACCTCCTCGCGCCCGGGGCCGAGGCGCCGCGGCCGGGCGAGCGGGTGGAGCTGCGGCTCGACTGGGAGCGGCGGCACCGGCTGATGCGGATGCACAGCGCGCTGCATCTCCTGTCGGTGGTGCTGCCCTACGGGGTGACGGGCGGGTCGGTCGGCGAGGACAAGGGGCGGCTCGACTTCGACATGCCGGAGCCGCCCGGGGACGTGGCGGCGATCGAGGCGCGGCTGAACGAGCTGGTGGCGGCCGATCTTCCGATCGGCGCCGAGTGGATCGGCGAGGCGGAGCTGGCGGCGCGGCCGGAGATGGTGAAGACCATGAAGGTGAAGCCGCCGGTCGGCGAGGGGTGGGTGCGGCTGGTGCGGATCGGCCTGGGGGAAGGCACGATCGACCTGCAGCCCTGCGGCGGGACGCACGTGCGCTCGACCGCCGAGATCGGGCGGCTGCGGATCGGGAAGATCGAGAAGAAGGGCCGGGAGAACCGGCGCGTGAACCTGCATTTCGCCGCATGAGCGGGGCGGCGGAGGGGCCGATGGCCCTCTACCGGCGGCGCGTCGCCGAGGGCGAGATCGACGCCGATCCGGCGCAGCGGCTGGCGGTGGAGAAGCTGCAGCTGCTGGCGATGCGGCTCGCCGACTACAATCCGGCCAAGCCGAAGCGGGTCGGGCTCGGGCGGTTCGGCTGGGGGCGCGAACGGCTGGAGGAGAAGCCGGTGCCGGGGCTCTACCTCTACGGCGGGGTGGGGCGGGGGAAGTCGATGCTGATGGACCTCTTCTTCGCCGCGGCGCCGGTCGCGAGGAAGCGGCGGGTGCATTTCCATGCCTTCATGCAGGAGGTGCACAAGGGGATCGCGGCGGCGCGGGCGAAGGGGGTGACGGACCCGGTCCGGCCGGTGGCGGACAGGGTGGCGGACGAGGCGACGCTGCTCTGCTTCGACGAGATGCAGGTCACCGACATCACCGACGCGATGCTGGTCGGGCGGCTCTTCGAGCGGCTGTTCGAGCGGGGGGTGGTGGTGGTGACGACCTCGAACCGGGCGCCGGAGGAGCTCTACAAGAACGGGCTGAACCGCAACCTCTTCCTGCCCTTCATCGCGCTGATCGAGGATCGGCTGGAGGTGCACGAGCTCGAGAGCGCGACCGATCACCGGCTGGACCGGCTGAAGGGGGCGGAGGTCTATCATGCGCCGCTCGGGCCGGAGGCGACGGCGGCGCTCGATGCGGCCTGGGAGCGGCTGGCGGGGGGGCCGGGCGCGGCGCTGCCGCTGCAGGTGCAGGGGAGGACGGTGACGGTGCCGGAGTATCGCAACGGGGTTGGGCGGGCGTCGTTCCGGGAGCTCTGCGGGGCGGCGCTGGGACCGGCCGACTATCTGGCGCTGGCGGAGGCGGTGGAGGTGCTGATCCTCGACGACATCCCGCGGCTCAGCCGGGCGCGGAACAACGAGGCGAAGCGGTTCGTGACCCTGATCGACGCGCTCTACGAGGCGAAGGTGCGGCTCGTCTGCTCGGCGGCGGCGGAGCCGGACGCGCTCTACGTCGAGGGGGAGGGGGCGTTCGAGTTCGAGCGGACGGCGTCGCGGCTGCACGAGATGCGGAGCGCGGACTGGGGGCGGTAGC
>NZ_CALLYO010000099.1 GCF_937858865.1 uncultured Amaricoccus sp.
GAAGCTCATTCCGGGAAGCTCATTCCGGGACGAGGCCGTCCACCTCGTTGTCGCGGAGGACGGCGCGGGCGCGGAAGAAATCGCGGTCGGCGACCATGATCCGGCGGGGCAGGATGCCGATCGAGCCGTCGAGAACGCTCATGTGGACGTCCAGAACAAAGCAGTCTATATCCTCGCCCCGCAGCAGCGCGGTGCTGAAGGCGATAACGGTCGGATCATTGGTGCGCAGGAGTTCCCGCATGGCGCCGAGAGTAGAGGCCGCCGAGGCGGAGGTCGAGAGCCAAGCGCCGAGCCCGCTCGAGCGGCTGCAGGCGGCACTCGCCGGCGACATGGAGCGGGTGAACGGCCTGATCCGCGCCCGCATGGCGAGCAAGCACGCCCCGCGCATCCCGGAGGTGACGGCGCACCTGGTCGAGGCGGGGGGCAAGCGGCTGAGGCCGCTGCTCACGCTGGCGGCGGCGCGGCTCTGCGGCTACGAGGGGGAGCATCACCTCCGGCTGGCGGCGACGGTCGAGTTCATCCATACCGCGACGCTCCTGCATGACGACGTTGTGGACGAGAGCGCGCGGCGGCGGGGGCGGCCGACGGCGAACCTGCTTTGGGACAACAAGTCGAGCGTGCTGGTCGGGGACTATCTGTTCGCCCGCGCCTTCCAGCTGATGGTGGAGACGGGGACGCTGCGGGTACTCGACATCCTCGCCAACGCCTCGGCGGTGATCGCCGAGGGGGAGGTGCTGCAGCTGACGGCGGCGTCGAACCTCGGGACGGACGAGGCGACCTATCGGCAGGTGGTCAGGGGGAAGACGGCGGCGCTCTTCGCGGCGGCGGCCGAGGTCGGCGGGGTCATCGCCGGCGCCGGCGCGGCGGAGGTGGCGGCGCTCGCCACCTACGGCGACGCGCTGGGGATCGCCTTCCAGATCGCCGACGACCTGCTCGACTATGGCGGGGTCAGCGCGAACCTCGGGAAGAACATCGGCGACGACTTCCGCGAGCGGAAGATGACGCTGCCGGTCATCCGGGCGCTGGCGGAGGCGAGCCCGGTCGAGCGGCAGTTCTGGGCGCGGGTGATCGGGCGGGGCGAGCAGCGCGAGGGGGACCTCGAGCAGGCGCTGGCGCTGATGGGGCGGCACGGCAGCCTCGCGAGCACGCTCGAGACGGCGCGCGCCGAGGCGGCGCGGGCGCGGGAGGCGCTGGGGGCGCTGCCGCCGGGGGAGATGCGTGACCTGCTGGACGAGCTGGCCGACTTCGTGGTGGCGCGGGTCGCCTGAGCGGGCCGACAGGATTTCGCGCGCGAAGCTATACGTAACTTACTGATATTTCACGGACTTATTTTTTTCTTTAACCTTGCGCCCTTGCGCCTTCGTTACGCGCCGGCGGGCCGGATCGCGCCGACGCCGGGGCCGGCCAGGCGATCGCCCTGCGGACCGCGCCGGGCCGGCTTGATCCCGCGGCCGGGTGTGCCATGTAGCGGGTTCCGAGTGGACGACATGGATTGAAAGATGACCGCGCCTATCGAGCTCTACTACTGGCCGACCCCGAACGGGAAGAAGATCACCATCGCGCTCGCCGAGATGGGGCTGCCCTACAACGTCAACCTGGTGAACATCGGCAAGGGCGAGCAGTTCGCGCCCGCCTTCCTGGCGATCTCGCCCAACAACCGCATGCCGGCGATCGTCGACCCGGAGGGGCCGGACGGGGCGCCGATCTCGGTCTTCGAGTCGGGGGCGATCCTGCAGTATCTCGCGCGCAAGAGCGGGCGGTTCTACGGTCGCGACGAGCGGCAGCGGGTGGCGGTCGAGGAGTGGCTCTTCTGGCAGGTGGGCGGCGTCGGGCCGATGGCCGGGCAGGCGCACCACTTCCTGCGCTATGCGCCGACGATGGACCCGCCGCAGGTGCTGCCCTATGCGCAGGCGCGCTACCGGCGCGAGGTCGGGCGGCTCTACGGCGTCCTCGACCGGCGGCTGGCGGACCGCGAGTATGTCGCCGGGGACTATTCGATCGCCGACATGGCGATCTGGCCCTGGGCGATGGGCTGGCAGGGGCAGCAGCAGGATCTGGCCGAGTTCCCAAACATGGCGGCCTGGCTCGAGCGGGTCGGGGAACGGCCGGCGGTGATCGAGGGGGCGGCGGTCGCGACCGAGGTGCGCTCGGACCTGACGAGCGACCGGGAGGCGCAGCGCATCCTCTTCGGCCGGCGCTGAGGGGCGCGGCGAGGGTCGCGCCCCCCTCCCCTCCCGTGCTAAGGGGCGGGTGAATCGGACCCCGCGAGGCCCCCCCTGCCCCAGACGCTCACCATCCGCCGCCCGGACGACTGGCACCTGCACCTGCGCGACGGCGCGATGCTCGCGGGGGTGCTGCCGGCGTCGCGCCACTTCGCCCGGGCGATCGTGATGCCGAACCTGGTGCCGCCGGTGGTCACCGGCGCGCAGGCGCGGGCCTACCGCGAGCGGATCCTCGCCGCGCTGCCCGACGGGCAGGACTTCCGGCCGCTGATGACGCTCTACCTGACCGAGGAGACCGACCCGGCGGACATGGCGGCGGCCGCGGCGGACGGGCTCGTCGCGGCGGTGAAGCTCTATCCGGCGGGGGCCACGACCAATTCGGCGAGCGGGGTGCATTCGGTCCGCAAGGTCATGCCGGTGCTGGAGCGGATGGCCGAGGTCGGGCTGCCGCTCTGCGTGCACGGCGAGGTGACCGACGCCGAGGTCGACATCTTCGACCGGGAGGCGGCCTTCGTCGACCGGGTGCTGGCGCCGCTGCGGGCCGAGCTGCCGGAGCTCCGCATCGTCATGGAGCATGTGACGACGGCGGAGGGGGTGCATTTCGTGCGCTCGGCGCACGGCGTCGCCGGGACGCTGACCGTGCACCATCTGATCCTGAACCGGAACGACCTCCTCGTCGGGGGCGTCCGGCCGCACTACTACTGCCTGCCGGTGCTGAAGCGGGAGCGGCACCGGCTGGCGCTGCTGGCGGCGGCGACCGGCGGGGACGGGCGCTTCTTCCTCGGCACCGACAGCGCGCCGCACGCGCGCTCGGCCAAGGAGGCGGCCTGCGGCTGCGCCGGCGTCTTCTCGGCACCGGTGGCGCTCGCCTGCCTGGCGCACGTCTTCGAGATGGAGGGGGCGCTCGACCGGCTGGAGGGGTTCGCGAGCCTCAATGGCCCGGCCTTCTACGGGCTGCCGCCGAACGAGGAGCGGGTGACGCTGGAGCGCTCGCCCGGGGCGGTCGCGCTGCCGGCCGAGGTCGCGACCGGGGCCGGGCCGGTCGTGGTCTTCGACCCGGGCTTCCCGCTCCACTGGCGCGTCGTCGAGCGAAAGGAGCCCTGATGTTCGCCAACAGCTTCCCGCCCGACGCCGAGATGGCGCGGCTGACCGCCCGGATGCTGCTCGAGATCCGCGCGGTGCACTTCCGCCGCGACGAGCCCTACCGGCTGACCTCCGG
>NZ_CALLYO010000100.1 GCF_937858865.1 uncultured Amaricoccus sp.
GGCGTCCGGCGCATCCTTGCCGCCGGCGCGCTGCCGGTGGTGCTCGGCGGCGACCATTCGGTCAACATCCCCTGCGTCAACGCCTTCGCCGAGGACTGCGCCGCCAAGGGCCCGATCCACATCGTGCAGCTCGACGCGCACCTCGACTTCGTCGATGAGCGCCACGGCGTGCGCTACGGCCACGGCAACCCGATGCGCCGGGCCGCGGAGAAGCCCTACGTCACCGGGCTGACCCAGCTCGGCATCCGCAACGTGTCCTCGACGGCGAAGGAGGGCTACGAGGCCGCGCGGTCGATGGGGTCTGACATCCTCTCGGTCCGGCAGATCCGCAAGCTCGGCATCGAGGGTGTGCTCGCGCGCATCCCCGAAGGCGCGCGCTACTACGTGACGATCGACATCGACGGCTTCGACCCGTCGATCGCGCCGGGCACCGGCACGCCGAGCCACGGCGGCTTCATCTACTACGAGGGGCTCGAGATCCTCGCCGGGCTCGCGGCGCGGGGCACGATCGTCGGCATCGACCTCGTCGAGGTGGCGCCCGACTACGACCACACCGGCACCACGGCGATCCTCGCCGCGCAGGTCCTGATGAACCTGATCGGGCGCGTGCTGCACCAGCGCGCCGTGCGGGGCTGAGCAAATGGGGTCGATCCGCTACGACTTCACCGGCGAGCGGGTGCTCGTCACCGGCGCCAGCCGCGGGATCGGGCGGGCGGTCGCCGAGGGCTACGCGAAGGCGGGGGCCGAGATCTTCCTGCTGGCGACCGGCCCGGCCGTCGCCGAGGCAGCGCGGGAGATCGCCGCGGCCACCGGCGCCACCTGCCACCCGATCGAGTGCGACATCACCGACGCGGCCGCCGTCGCCGCGGCGATGGACAAGATCGGGCGCCTCGACGTGCTGGTGAACAACGCCGGGCTCGAGCGGATCACGCCGATCGCCGACCCGGAGGCCGAGGCGGCCTTCCGGCGGATCATCGAGATCAACGTGATCGGCACCTATCTCGTCACGCGCCACGCGGTGGCGCGGATGGGCGAGGGAGGCCGGATCATCCTGACCGCCTCGATCTGGAGCCGCACCGCGGTGCCGGAGTTCTCGGCCTATGTCGCGAGCAAGCACGCGAACCTCGGGTTCATGCGCAGCATGGCGCACGAGCTCGCGCCGCGGGGCATCCGCGTGAACGCGGTCTGCCCGGGATGGGTGCGCACCGAGGCGGCGATGCTGTCGCTCGCTAACATGGCGCGCCGCTCCGGCCGACCGGAGCAGGCGCTGCTCGACGAGATCGTCGCCGCCCAGGTGCTCCCCGGCCTGCTCGAGCCCGAGGACATGGCGTCGCTCTACCTGTTCCTCGCCTCGGATGGTGCACGGGACGTCACGGGTCAGGCCTATATGCTCGACCGCGGCGAGGTGATGGCATGACGGCGCTCGACGGCAGCCGCGTCCTCGTCACCGGCGCCTATCGCGGCATCGGCGCCGCCTGCGCGCGGGCCTTCGCCGCGGCGGGCGCCAGCGTCGCCTGCGCCGACATACGGCAGCCCGATGCGACGCTCGCGTCGCTCGCCGGCGGCACCGGACACGTCGCGCTGGTCTCGGACGTCGCCGACGAACGGTCGGTGACGGCGATGTTCGCGGAGGTCGAGCGTCGCTTCGGCGGGCTCGACGTCCTGGTGCATTGCGCCGGCGTGATCCACGAGGCGCCGCTGCTCGAGACTGACGTCGCGGCGTTCGACCGGGTGATCGGCATCAACCTGCGCGGCAGCTTCCTCGTCGGCAAGGCGGCGATCGCGCTGATGCAGGGACGGGGCGGCCGGGTGATCCTCACCGCGTCCGACCTCGCCTATTCCGGGCGCGAGACCTTCTCGCCCTACGTCGCGTCGAAGCACGGGGTGCTGGGCCTCACGCGCTCCTGGGCGAAGGAGTTCGCGCCGGGCATCCTCGTCAACGCGCTCTGCCCGGGACCGATCGACACCGAGATGCTTGGCGCCGCCGAGATGAGCGAGGAATGGCGGGCGCGCGAGCTCGACATCCCGCTCGCACGGTTCGGGCAGCCCGAGGAGATCGCCGCGATGGCGGTGTTCCTCGCCGGTCCGGGCGGCAGCTTCGTCACCGGGCAGGGCATCGGCGTCAACGGCGGGAGCGTCATGCCATGATCCGCAATCCGGTCCCCTGGCCGAACGGCGCCCGCTGCGCCGCCTGCGTCACCTTCGACATGGACGCCGACAGCCTGATCCACATCGGCCATCCCAAGGACGGCCACAGCCGCGTCTCGGCGATTTCCATGCTGCGCTACGGCCCCGAGGTCGCGGTGCCACGCATCGTCGACAGCTACGCCGCGCTCGGCATCCGCCAGACCTTCTTCATCCCGGCCTGGTGCATCGAGCAGTATCCGGCCGCCGTGGACGCGATCCTCGCCGGCGGTCACGAGATCGCCCACCACGGCTTCCTGCACGAGCATCCGCGCGAACTGTCCGACGACGAGGAGGCGCACTGGCTCGACCGCGGCATCGAGATGATCGTGCGCGCGACCGGGCAGCGGCCGCGCGGCTGGCGGGCGCCGCTCTACAACTTCTCGCATCGTTCGGCGGAACTGCTGGTGTCGCGCGGGTTCCGCTACGACGCCTCGCTGATGGGCGACGACCAGCCCTACCTGCTCGAGGCCACCGGCGGGCGGCTCGTCGAGCTGCCCTCGCACTGGGGGCTCGACGACTGGCCGCAGTACGTCCAGTCGATCGACCTCGACTACATGATGCCGATCCGCGCCCCCGAGCAGGGCTTCGAGGCGTTCCGCCAGGAGTTCGAGGCCGCCTACGCATTCGGCGGGCTCTGGGTGCCGGTCGTGCACCCCTTCGCCACCGGCCGCCTGGCGCGCTGGCGGGTCTGGCACGCCTTCCTCGAGTCGGTGGCGGCGCGCGGCGACGTCTGGTTCGCGCCGATGGAGGAGATCGCGGCCCATGTCGAGGGGCTCGTCGCCTCCGGCCGCTACAGTCCGCGCGTCGATCGACTGCCCTACTACGGATCCCCGATCAGCGTCGGCTGAACGGGCGAAGGCAACCGGCTTCGGCCCGACAACAAGGGAGCGTGCAGCATGGAAGACCCGGCCTGGGAACGCGAGCTCGAACGGCGTATTCGCGTCTACGAACAGATGGAGGCCACCGGCGACTGGTCGGGGCGGCTCGGCTCGATCGACTATTTCGCGATGGCCGCGCTGACGGTCGTCTTCACCCTCGGCCCCTGGATCTGGGTGCACTGACATGAGCGAGAACCGCGACTACCGCCTCGCCGCCGAGCGAGGAGACGGCCCGCTGCTGCCCTCTGAGCGGCTCTGGGGCTTCTGGGAATTCACCTACGCCAACGCCGCGCTGGCGATCGCGACCTGGGCCTTCCTGATCGGCGGCGCCGTCGGCCTCTTCGTCGGGCCGAAGGAAGGCATCGCCGCCATCGTCATCGGCAACATCATCGGCGTCGTCATCACCGCGCTCGCCACCTGCGTCGCCACCGGCCGCTATGGCGTCGAGCAGTTCGTCTTCCTGCGCAGCATGTTCGGCGCCAACGGCTCCCGCCTCGTCTACGTGCTGGCGGTGGTCTTCCTCACACTCGGCTGGCTGGCCGTACTCGGGCTGATGTTCGGCCACTCGATCGACGGACTCCAGACGCTGATGGCCGGCGGCGAGGTCTCGGCGGCGCCCGCCACCGGCGGCAAAGTCATCGTCGCCGCCTGCGGCGCGATCCTCCTGACCTGGTTCATCGTCGCCAAGGGCCCGACCTCGATCAAGTTCTTCAACATGATCGTCGCGCCGGCGCTGGTCGTACTGATGGTCGTGATGATGGCGCTCATCCTGTCCAAGCACTCCTTTTCCGAGCTGATGGCAATGGGGCCGCTCGATCCGCCGTTCGACAACAAGACCGTGAACTTCATCATCGCGATCGAGGTCAACATCGCCGCCGGCATGTCCTGGTGGCCCTATCTCGGCAACCTCGCCCGGCTGACCAAGAGCGAGCGCGTCGCCACCTGGCCGAACCTGATCGGTATCTTTGGCGCCGCCGTGCTCGGCGAAATCGTCGGCCTGCTCGCCGCGGTCGCCCTCGGCAACAGCGATCCGACCATCTGGATGGCGCAGATCGGCGGTATCCTCGTCGGCATCGTCGCTCTGGCCTTCGTCGCCTTCGCCAACATCACCAGCATGGCGAACATCCTCTACACCTCCCTGATCGGCCTGCGTCAGGTCGGCACCGCTGGCGTCCGCGCCATCGGGTGGGAGCTGCTCTGCTTCCTCTTCTGCATCGTGCCGCTGCTGCTCGTGATCTTCACGCCCGGCGTCTACGATGGCTTCTTCAAGTTCCTCGTCTGGACCTCGGCGCTCAACAGCGCACTGGCCGGCATCGGCATCGCCGACTACTTCGTCCTGCGCCGCCAGCGCCTGGACCTGCGCGCCCTGCATGCGCCGACCACCGACTCCGCCTACGGCTTCTGGCGCGGGTTCAACCCGATCGGGCTCTTCTCCCTGGCTGTCGGCTTCAGCGTGTACGTTTCCGTCTTCAACCCGCTGTCGCTCGCGCACGCACCGGCCTTCCTCTACTTGACGGCGTCGATCCCGTCCTGCCTAGCGGCTGGCCTTTGCCACCTCGGCCTGACGCGCGCCTTCGCGCGGAGGCTCGGCTGGGGCGCCTATCCGGCGCGCCCCGGGGGCCGGTCCGTGTCGCCCGCTACCTCGCGCTGACGGAGGGGACCCATGACCGCGAGCTACGACTATATCATCGTCGGCGCCGGCTCGGCGGGCTGCGTGCTGGCGGCCCGCCTGACCGAGGACCCGGGAACCAGGGTGCTGGTTCTCGAGTTTGGCGGCAGCGACCGCAGCATCTTCATCCAGATGCCGACGGCGCTCTCGATCCCGATGAACGGTACTAAGTACAACTGGCGCTACCACACCGCGCCCGAGCCCGGCCTCGACGGCCGCCGCGTCCACTGCCCGCGCGGCAAGGTGCTCGGCGGCTCGTCCTCGATCAACGGCCTCGTCTACATGCGCGGACACGCCGGCGACTTCGACGAATGGGAGGCGCTCGGCGCCCGCGGTTGGGGCTATGGCAGCTGCCTGCCCTACTTCCGCAAGGCCGAGACCTTCGCCGGCGGCGGCGACGAGTACCGCGGCGGCGACGGCCCACTGCACGTGACGAGCGGCAACGACATGGAGAACCCGCTCTACCGCGCCTTCGTCGATGCCGGCGCCGAGGCGGGCTACGACCGGACCGACGACCCGAACGGCTTCATGCAGGAGGGCTTCGGCCCGATGCACATGACGATCAAGAACGGCGTGCGCTGGTCGACCGCGAACGCCTACCTCAAGCCCGCGATGTCGCGCCCGAACCTCGACGTCGTCACCCATGCGATGACCCGACGCGTCCTCATCGAGAACGGTCGCGCCGTGGGCGTCGAATACGAGCGCGGCGGCAAGGTCGAGGCCGCCCGCTGCACCCGCGAGGTCGTCGTCGCCGCAGGCGCCATCGGCTCGCCGCACCTGCTGCAGCGCTCCGGCATCGGCGCCGGCGCCATGCTGCGGGCGGCGGGCGTCGAGGTGCAGCACGACCTGCCCGGCGTCGGCGAGAACCTGCAGGACCATTCGGAGATCTACATCCAGTACGCCTGCAAGCAGCCGATCACGCTGAACGGCCGGATGGACCCGCTGAGCAAGCTCAGGATCGGCCTCGAGTGGATGCTCTTCCGCCGCGGCCTCGGCGTGACCAACCACTTCGAGTCAGGTGGCTTCATCCGCTCGGACGCCTCGGTGAAGTGGCCGGACATCCAGTTCCACTTCCTGCCCGCCGCCATGCGCTACGACGGCAAGCAGCCGCTGAAGGGCCACGGCTTCATGGTGCTGACCGGCCCGAACAAGCCGAAGAGCCGCGGCCATGTCCGCGTGCGTTCGGCCGACCCGCACCAGCACCCCGAGATCCTCTTCAACTATCTCAACCGCGAGGAGGACCGCGAGGGCTTCCGCCGTTGCGTCCGGCTGACCCGCGAGATCATCGCCCAGCCAGCGATGGACCCCTTCCGCGGCGACGAGATCGCGCCGGGAAAGGACGTGCGCAGCGACGACGAGATCGACGCCTTCGTGCGGCAGACCATGGAGAGCACCTACCACCCCTGCGGCACCTGCCGGATGGGCGAGGATGCGATGGCCGTGGTCGACAGCGAACTCCGGGTCCACGGCCTCGACGGGCTCAGGGTCGTCGACTCGTCGGTCTTTCCGAGCGAGCCGAACGCCAACCTGAACGCCCCGACGATCATGCTGGCCGAGCGCGCCGCCGACATGATCCGCGGCCGTCCGCTCCTGCCCGCTTCGAATGCGCCCGTCGGGCTGGCCGAGGGATGGGAGGAACGGCAGCGTCCGCGCGCTCCGATCCGGTCGTGCGTGAATTCAGCCGCCTGAAGTGCTCGCGCGGCAAGATTAGGTTTGGACCTACATCGGGATCGAAGTCCC
>NZ_CALLYO010000101.1 GCF_937858865.1 uncultured Amaricoccus sp.
GCCCCGGTGCAGGCCTATATCGCGGCGATGCCGGGCTGGAAGCGCGAGGTCGGGTGCCGGCTCGACGCGCTGGTGGTGCGCGCGGTGCCGGAGGTGCGCAAGGCGGTGAAGTGGAACAGCCCCTTCTACGGCGTCGAGGGACGGGGCTGGTTCCTGAGCTTCCACTGCTTCGAGAAGTACGTGAAGGTCGCCTTCTTCCGCGGCGCCTCGCTCGATCCGCCGCCGCCCGGGCCGTCGCGGCAGAAGGAGGTGCGCTACCTCGACATCCGCGCGGACGACGGGATCGACGAGGCGCTCTTCCTCTCCTGGGTGAAGCAGGCGAGCGAGCTGCCCGGCGAGCGCATGTGAAGGGGAGGGATCCGATGGAGAAGCCGGAGGACGGCGACGGCGGCGAGGCCGCGCGGCGCATCGACGAGAGGATCGCCGAGCTCGCCGACTGGCGCGGCGAGACGCTGGCGCGGGTCCGCGCCCTCATCCGCGCGGCCGACCCCGAGGTGGTCGAGGAATGGAAGTGGCGCGGCGTGCCGGTCTGGTCGCACGACGGGATCATCTGCACCGGCGAGAGCTACAAGGCCGTCGTGAAGCTCACCTTCGCGCACGGCGCCGCGCTGCCCGACCCCGCCGGCCTCTTCAACGCCAGCCTCGAAGGCAGCACCCGCCGGGCGATCGACATCCGCGAGGGCGAGCGGATCGACGGCGACGCGCTCGCGGCCCTCGTCCGCGCGGCCGCGGCGTTCAATGCCGCCGCCCGCGCCGCCCGGACGGCGAAGCGCCGTTAACCTTATATTTCCTCCCCTCCGCCCCCACTTGCGGCTCGGGCAGGAGGCGGAATGGCGGGCAGGAGCCGGACGGGATGGATGCTGGCGGCGCTCCTCGCCGCCGGCGCGGCGATGGCCGGCGACGCGCGGGTCAAGGACGGCGATACGCTGAGGGTCGGCGCCCGCGACGTCCGCCTCTTCGGCATCGACGCGCCCGAGGCGGGGCAGACCTGCGCCCGCGCCGACGGCAGCGCCTGGGCCTGCGGCCGCGCCGCCGCCGAGCGGCTGGCCGAGCTCGTCGCCGCGGGCCCGGTCCGCTGCCGGCCGGAGGACACCGACCGCTACGGCCGCCTCGTCTCCACCTGCACCGTCGAGGGCGTCGATCTCGGCGCGCGCCTGGTCTCCGAGGGCCTGGCACGCGCCTATGCCCGCTATAGCGACGCCTACCTCGCGCTCGAGGCCGAGGCGCGTGCCGCAGGGCGCGGGCTCTGGCAGGGCGAGGCCGAGGCGCCCTGGCGCTACCGCGCCGAGACGACCGGCGGCTTCGCCCCGGCCGCCGGCACCGGGCCGCCGCCGCCCGGCTGCACGATCAAGGGCAACGTCTCCGCGAAGGGCGAGCGGATCTACCACCTGCCGGGGGGCCCGGGCTACGCGCGCACCCGGATCGACACCGATCGCGGCGAGGCCTGGTTCTGCGACGAGGAGGCGGCCCGCGCCGCCGGCTTCCGCCCGCCGCGCGGGGCGCGTTAACACCTGTTTCGGTCCGGTTAACGCGCGGCAGAACGCCCTTGCAGATCAATAGGATGCCGTTCCGGGCACGTGCGCCCACCCCTCGCCCGGCCGCCGGTTGCCGACGCCCGAGAGGGTATGCTGGTCGACCAGGTAGCGGTCGAAGAGCGGCAGGCTCGCCCCGCCGAGCGCTCGCGCCACCGGCCCGATGCTGCCCGCGCGCAGCAGCGGCGCCTCGATGCCCGAGAGATCGAGCCGGCCGAGCTCGGCGCCGACCGCCGCGATCAGCCGCTCGCGCACCTCGGCGGGAAAGGCGCCGTCGATCACCGCCGCCTCGAAGTCGATGATCGCGCACCCCGCGGCGACCGCATGCGCGATCCCGCGCCCGGCGGTGGCGATCCACTCGTCGAGCGCCGCGCCGCAGACCGACCAGTCCGCCGCCGGATCGTAGATCGCCTCCGGCAGCCGCCCGTCCGCCCGCAGCCGCCGCTCGAGCAGCACCAGCGAGGCGACGTCGATCAGCTGGGTCGAGCCGCCGGCCCCGTCCGGCACCGGCATCGATCCGAGCGCCGCCGCATTGCCGGTCCGCCCGGCATAGAGCCCGCCGCTCAGCACCAGCCCGCCGCCGACGAAGGCGCCGACATAGAAGTAGATGAAGTCCTGCAGCCCGGCGCTGGCGCCGAAGGCGAGCTCCGCCCCGCAGGCCGCGGTGGCGTCGTTCTGGATATAGACCGGCCAAGGCAGCTCCGCCGCCAGCTCGGCGCGGATGTCGACGCTGCGCCAGGCGTCGAGCCCGGCCGCCGGGGCGCCGATCTCGGTCGCCCAGTGCCAGAGCCCGAACGGCATGGCGAGCCCGAGCCCGGCGATCCGCCCCGCCCGCTCGCCGAGCAGCTTCTCGCTCCGCGCCACCTCGGCGCGGATCAGCCGCACCGTCTCGCCCGGCAGCGGAAAGGCATAGCTCGCCCGGCTCTGGTGGCGCACGCCGCCGGCGAAGTCGACCAGCACGAACTCGAGGCTCCGCCGTCCGACCTTCGCCCCGAGGAAGTAGGCACCCTCGGGATCGAGCGACATCGGCACCGACGGCTGGCCGACCCGCCCGCGCTGCGGCTCGCCCCGGCGCAGCAGCCGGTCGGACTCGAGATGCCGCATGATCACCGACACCGTCTGCGCCGACAGGCCGGTCATCCGCGCGATCTCGGACTTGGCCAGCGCCCCGTGCCGGCGCACCAGGCTCAGCACCAGCCGCTCGTTCTGCGCCCGCATCCCGGCCTGATTCGTGCCCCGCTGCAGCGGGGCAGGGGGCGCCACGTCGTCGCGCAGGTTGTCGGCATCTGGTGGCATGGTCGGCCAGCTCCTCCCTACAGGCAGGACCCTAGCGCAAAAAATAAATCAGAGTGATTTAATTATTGACACGAAGGCCGCTTTGCGTTTCTCTGAGGGCGAGCCGGCCCCATGGGTGGCGCCGGCCGCAACGACCGGGAGGGAATTCCGCATGACTTCAGGAACGCTCAGGGGCGCGCTCTGCGCTGCCGCGGCGGTGGCCGCGCTCGGCGCGGGGCCGGCCTTCGCGCAGGACGTCTCCGCCTGTCTCATCACCAAGACCGACACCAACCCCTTCTTCGTGAAGATGAAGGAAGGCGCCCAGGCCAAGTCGGACGAGCTCGGCATCACCCTCAAGGCCTATGCCGGCCGCATCGACGGCGACAACGAGAGCCAGGTCGCCGCGATCGAGTCCTGCATCGCCGACGGCGCCAAGGGCATCCTGCTCGTCCCCTCCGACACCAAGGCCATCGTCGAGTCGGTGAGAAAGGCGCGCGACGCCGGGATCCTGGTCATCGCGCTCGACACGCCCCTCGAGCCGATCGACGAGGCCGACGCGACCTTCGCCACCGACAACTTCAAGGCGGGCGAACTGATCGGCGCCTGGGCCAGGGCCACCCTCGGCGACGCGGCGGCCGACGCGCGCATCGGCTACATGAACCTCAACCCCAGCCAGCCGACGGTGGACGTGCTGCGCAACCAGGGCTTCATGACCGGATTCGGCATCGACACCGTCGACGTGAACATCATCGGCGACGAGACCGATCCCCGCAACGTCTGCCACGACGTGACCAACGGCAACGAGCAGGGCGGGCGGGCCGCGATGGAGAACTGCCTGCAGAAGGACCCGACGATCAACGTCGTCTACACCATCAACGAGCCCGCCGCCGCTGGCGCCTACGCGGCGCTGAAGTCGGTCGGCCGCGAGGGCGACGTGACGATCGTCTCGGTCGACGGCGGCTGCCCGGGGGTCAAGGACGTGGCGGCCGGCATCATCGGCGCCACCTCGCAGCAGTATCCGCTGCTCATGGCCTCCATGGGCATCGAGGCGATCAAGAAGTTCGTCGACACGGGCGAGAAGCCGGCCAGGACCGAGGGCCTCGACTTCTTCGACACCGGGGCGGTGCTCGTCACCGACAAGCCGGTCGAGGGCGTCGAGTCGATCGACACCAAGGCCGGGCTGGAGAAGTGCTGGGGCTGATCCCGGCCTCCCGGAACCAGGCAGGGCAGGGCGCTCCGGCGCCCCGCCCGAGACGCAAGGCCCTCGAAGCGGTCCCGTCCCCAGGAGGAAACCATGGCGGAAGCCAAAGCACAGCCTTCGCAGGAATTCGAAAAGGTGCTGACGGGGAGCGCGACCGAGGTCGCGAGCTTCGAGCACGATAAGACGTTCATCGAGCGCCTCCAGCACATGCTGCACTCGAACCCGGCGCTGGTGCCGCTGATCGTGCTCGTGCTCTCGATCCTCGCCTTCAGCGCCATCCTCGGCGCGAAGTTCCTCAACACCTTCACGCTGACGCTGATCCTGCAGCAGGTCGCGATCACCGGCATCGTCGGCGCGGCGCAGACGCTCGTCATCCTGACCGCCGGCATCGACCTGTCGGTCGGGGCGATCATGGTCCTCTCCTCCGTGGTGATGGGGCAGTTCACCTTCCGCTACGGCCTGCCCGCGCCCGTGGCTGTGCTCTGCGGCTTCGCCTGCGGGGCGGTCTGCGGCTACATCAACGGCTGGCTGGTGGCGCGGATGAAGCTGCCGCCCTTCATCGTGACGCTCGGCACCTGGCAGGTCTTCCTCGCCACCAACTTCCTCTACTCGGCGAACGAGACGATCCGGAGCCAGGACATCGAGCAGCAGGCGCCGATCCTCCAGTTCTTCGGCGCCAGCATCAGGGTCGGCGGCGCGGTGCTGACCTACGGCGTCATCGCCATGATCCTGCTTGTCCTCGCCCTCTGGTACATCCTCAACCACACCGCCTGGGGCCGCCACGTCTACGCCATCGGCGACGACCCGGACGCCGCCGAGCTCTCGGGCGTGCAGGTCAACCGGATGCTGCTGCAGGTCTACGTGATCTCCGGCCTGATCTGCGCGCTCGCCGGCTGGGTGCTGATCGGCCGCCTCGGCTCGGTCTCGCCCACTTCCGGCCAGTTCGCCAACATCGAGTCGATCACGGCGGTGGTCATCGGCGGCATCTCGCTCTTCGGCGGCCGCGGCTCGATCCTCGGCATGATCTTCGGCGCGCTCATCGTCGGCGTCTTCTCCCTCGGCCTGCGCCTGATCGGCACCGACCCGCAGTGGACCTACCTCCTCATCGGCGTCCTCATCATCGCCGCCGTCGCCATCGACCAGTGGATCAGAAAGGTCGCGGGGTAATCGTCATGACCGAGCCCATCCTCACCGCCCGCAGGATCGTGAAGCGCTACGGCCGCGTCACCGCCCTCGACCACGCCGACTTCGACCTGATGCCGGGCGAGATCCTCGCCGTCATCGGCGACAACGGCGCCGGCAAGTCGAGCCTGATCAAGGCGATTTCCGGCGCCGTCACCCCCGACGAGGGCGAGATCACGCTCGAGGGCAGGCCCGTCCACTTCACCTCGCCGATGGAGGCGCGGGCGGCCGGGATCGAGACGGTCTACCAGAACCTCGCCCTCTCGCCCGCCCTCTCCATCGCCGACAACATGTTCATGGGCCGCGAACTCCGCCGCCCGGGCTTCCTCGGCGACTGGCTGCGCATGCTCGACCGCCCGGCGATGGAGAAGGTGGCGCGGCAGAAGCTCTCCGAGCTCGGCCTGATGACCATCCAGAACATCCACCAGGCGGTCGAGACCCTCTCCGGCGGCCAGCGCCAGGGCGTCGCCGTGGCCCGCGCCGCCGCCTTCGGCTCGAAGGTCGTGATCCTCGACGAGCCGACCGCGGCCCTCGGCGTCAAGGAGAGCCGCAAGGTCCTCGACCTGATCCAGGAGGTCCGCTCCCGCGGCATGCCGGTGGTGCTCATCAGCCACAACATGCCGCACGTCTTCGAGGTCTCCGACCGCATTCACATCCACCGCCTCGGCCGGCGGCTCTGCGTCATAGACCCGAAGGACTACACGATGTCCGACGCCGTCGCCTTCATGACCGGCGCCAAGGAGCCGCCGGCGGAGGCGCTGGCCGCGTGAGCCTCGCGGATCTCGCCGCCGACATAAGCGCGCGCGCCGAGGGGCGCGCGCGCTTCGTCTTCGCCATCGCCGGCCCGCCCGGCGCCGGCAAGTCCACCTTCGCCGAGGCGCTCCTCGCCGCCCTCGAGGCGGTGATGCCGGGCGAGGCCGTCCTGATGCCGATGGACGGCTACCACCTCGACGACGGCATCCTGATCGAGCGCGGCCTGCGCTCCCGCAAGGGCGCCCCTGACACCTTCGACGTCGACGGCTTCGCCTGCGACCTCGCGCGCATCCGCGCCGCCGACCGCGAGGTCTTCGTGCCGGTCTTCGACCGCAGCCTCGAGCTCTCGCGCGCAGCGGCCAGGGCGATCGGCCCCGGCCACCGGGTGGTGCTGGTCGAGGGGAACTACCTCCTCCTCGACCGCCCGCCCTGGAGCGGGCTCGCCGCGGCCTTCGATCGCACCATCTTCCTCGCCGTCGACCGCGAGGAGCTGCGCCGGCGGCTGATCGACCGCTGGCT
>NZ_CALLYO010000102.1 GCF_937858865.1 uncultured Amaricoccus sp.
CGACCTGCAGACCGGCCAGGCGCGGCTCAGCTTCGGCGTCCCCGACCTCCTCGACGGCATCGAGGTCACCACCCTCGCCGTCGCCCTCTTCGCCGTCGGCGAGGCGCTCAAGGTCGCGGCGACCCCGGTAGAGGGCGAGGAGAAGGTCGAGGCGGTCAAGGGCTCGGTCTGGATGACCCGCGAGGACTGGGCGCGCTCCTGGAAGCCGTGGCTGCGCGGCACGGTGATCGGCTTCCCGATCGGCGCCATGCCGGCCGGCGGCGCCGAGATCGGCACCTTTCTCTCCTACTCGACCGAGAAGGCGCTGGCGAAGCACCCGGAGGAATTCGGCAACGGCGCCATCGAGGGCGTCGCCGGCCCCGAGGCGGCGAACAACGCCTCCGCCGCCGGCACCCTCGTGCCGCTCCTGACCCTCGGCCTGCCCACCTCGGCCACCGCCGCCATCATGCTCGCCGGCTTCCAGCAGTTCGGGCTGCAGCCGGGACCGCTCCTCTTCGTCAACAACGCCTCGCTGGTCTGGAGCCTGATCGCCAGCCTCCTCGTCGCCAACTTCATGCTGATCGTCCTGAACCTGCCGCTCGTCGGGCTCTGGGTTCGGCTCCTCACCATCCCGAAGCCCTGGCTCTACGCCGGCATCCTGACCTTCGCCACCCTCGGCACCATCGGCGCCAACCCCTCGACGGTCGAGCTCGGCCTGCTCCTCGCCTTCGGGCTCCTCGGCTACGGGATGCGCGCCTTCGGCTATCCGATCGCGCCGGTGGTCGTCGGGCTCATCCTCGGCCCGCTGGCCGAGCAGCAGCTCCGCCGCGCGCTGGCGATCAGCCAGGGCGACCCCTCGGTGCTGGTGCACTCGCCGGTCGCCATCATCCTCTACCTCATCGCGGCGACGGCGCTCCTCCTGCCGATCTTCCTCCGCCTGCGCGGCAAGGGCCAGGTGCTCGCTCAGCTGTCGTCAGACGAGGACTGAACCGCGCCGCCGTCGCTGGATTTGCCCCCGGAGCCGGTCAGCCGTGGCCGATCGACATGTAGTCGCGCGGGTAAATGCCGAGCTCGCGGGCGTCGATCGGCTTCGACTCCTCCCCGGGCTTGCCCGGCGCGAAGAACGCCCGGACGAGCTCCAGGGCGCGCTCCCACCAGGTGGGACGGTGGCTCAGGTCGGTGATGGCAGTCATGGTCAAATCCTTTCGTATCCGTGGCGGCAGTCGCCGCCCGAAGTCACGCGCGCCCGATCGCCGCAAAGGCGGCGGGGCTGATCCCGAGGCGCGCGAGATCATATGCCGCCGGCATCCGGCCGGCGTTGACGGCGCTCACGACACGCCCGGCGCTCGCAAGCGTCCTGCAGAAGTCAGCCATGCGGCTGGCGAAAGCGTGGCGGCGGGTCATTTGCTTCGGTCCTTGCATCTACGAGGCCGGCAACCTGCTGGCCTCGCTGAAGATTTGGGGACGCCGCCCGGGTTTTGCCAGACCCTGCCGGCGCAAC
The DNA here is from genome assembly GCF_937858865.1 of uncultured Amaricoccus sp. GTDB lineage: Bacteria > Pseudomonadota > Alphaproteobacteria > Rhodobacterales > Rhodobacteraceae > Amaricoccus. Next base: position 1,481 of record NZ_CALLYO010000102.1, read on the forward strand.
CCCGCCATGACCCTGGCGCAAGCCGACCTCAGCGCAGGTCGGGCGGGACAGCCTCCAGCCCGAGCTCGGCGACGGCCGCGTCGAGCGCCGCCACCCGGCTCCCCTGCTCGCCCAGCCGCCGGATCGAGACGGTCCGCTCCTCGACCTCGCGGCCGCCGACGGCGAGGATGACCGGCACCTTGGCGAGGCTGTGCTCGCGGACCTTGTAGTTGATCTTCTCGTTGCGAAGGTCCGCCTCCGCCCTGAGCCCGCGCTCCCGAAGCGCAGCCACCACCTCCTCGGCATAGGCGTTCGCCTCCGAGACGATCGGCGCGACCACGACCTGCCGCGGCGCCAGCCAGAGCGGGAAGCGCCCGGCATAATGCTCGATCAGAAGCCCGATGAACCGCTCGAACGTCCCGAAGACCGCCCGGTGCAGCATCACCGGCCGGTGCCGCGCCCCGTCCTCGCCGACATAGGTGGCATCGAGCCGCTCCGGCAGCACGTAGTCGAGCTGGAAGGTGCCGGCCTGCCAGGTCCGCCCGATGGCGTCGGTCAGGTGGAACTCGAGCTTCGGCCCGTAGAACGCCCCCTCGCCGGGCGCATAGTCGAATTCGAGCCCGTTCGCCTCCAGCGCCTGCGCCAGCGCTTCCTCGGCGCGGTTCCAGGTCGCGTCGTCCCCGGCGCGCTGGTCGGGCCGGGTGGCCAGCTTGTAGGCGATCTCGGTCATGCCCATGTGGCCGTAGACCCGGGCGAAGAGGTCGAGGAAGCGCCGCGTCTCCTCGAAGATCTGGTCCTCGCGGCAGAAGATGTGCGCATCGTCCTGCGTCATCTGCCGCACCCGCATCAGCCCGTGCAGCGCGCCATGCGCCTCGTTCCGGTGGCAGCAGCCGAACTCGGCCATCCTGAGCGGCAGGTCGCGGTAGGACTTCGTCCCCTGCTTGAAGATCTGGATGTGGCCGGGGCAGTTCATCGGCTTCAGCGCCATCAGCTCGGCCTTGCCGGAGAGGACCGGCCCCTCCTCCTCGGTCGAGGGGATCTCGTCCGGCACCACGAACATGTTCTCGCGGAACTTGCCCCAGTGCCCCGACTGCACCCAGAGCGCCGAGTCGAGCAACTGCGGCGTCTTCACCTCGACATAGCCGTCGGCGTCGAGCTGGCGGCGGATATAGGCCTCGAGCACCCGCCAGATGACGAAGCCGTTCGGGTGCCAGAAGACCGACCCCTGCGCCTCCTGCTGCAGGTGGAAGAGGTCCATCTCCTTGCCGAGCCGGCGGTGGTCGCGCTTCTGCGCCTCCTCGAGCTGGTGCAGATAGGCGTCGAGATCCGCCTTCGTCCGGAAGGCGACGCCGTAGATCCGCTGCAGCATCGCCCGCCGCGAGTCGCCGCGCCAGTAGGCCCCGGCGATCGACATGAGCTTGAAGGCGTCCGCCGGCACCTGCCCGGTGTTGGCGAGATGCGGGCCGCGGCAGAGGTCCTGCCAGTGCCCGTGCCAGTACATCCGGACCGGATCGGCCTCGGGGATCGCCTCGACGAGCTCGACCTTGTAGGGCTCGCCCAGCGCCTCGTAGTGGCGGATGGCGCGGTCGCGCTCCCAGACCTCGGTCCTCACCGGATCGCGCGCGGCGATGATCTGCCGCATCCGCGCGCTGATCGCCTCGAGGTCCTCGGGCGTGAACGGCTCCCGGCGGTCGAAATCGTAGTACCAGCCGTTCTCGATCACCGGCCCGATCGTGACCTTCACGTCCGGCCAGAGCTCCTGCACCGCCCGCGCCATGATGTGCGCCGCATCGTGGCGGATGAGCTCGAGCGCCGGCGCCTCGTCCTTCGCGGTGACGACCGAGAGCTGCACGTCCTTCTCGATCGGCTGCGACAGGTCGGAGAGCCGCCCGTCGAGGGTGACGGCGAGCGCGGCCCTGGCCAGCGATTTCGAGATGTCGGCGGCCACGTCCGCGCCGGTCGTGCCGGCGGGAAAGGTGCGGACCGCGCCGTCGGGGAGGGTGACGGCCACCTCCCGGATTCCGGATGCGAGGTCGCTCATCGTCTCTCCTCCTTTGGGTTCGGCGCCTACGGCACGCCCGGGTCTCAGGGAACCTCGCGCTAAGCCCGCCGCCGGACGCTGTCAAGCGGCTGGCGCGACGCGGGTCCGCGTTGCTATGAACGCGCATGGACAGGACGACGCTCGAGCTTCCCGGCGGACGCCGCATCGCCTATCGCCGCAGCGACGGGCGCGGCCCGGGGGTGGTGTTCCTCGGCGGCTTCCGCTCCGACATGACCGGCACCAAGGCGCATTTCCTCGAAGCCTGGGCGCACGCCCGCGGCCAGGCCTACCTGCGCTTCGACTATACCGGCCACGGCGCCTCCTCGGGCGACTTCGAGGCGCTCGGCGTCGGCGACTGGGCGCACGACGCGCGGGACGCGGTCCTGCGGCTGACCGAGGGCCCGCAGGTGCTGGTGGGCTCGAGCATGGGCGGCTGGATCGCACTCATCCTCGCCGGCTGGATGCCCGGCCGCATCGCCGGCCTCGTCGGCATCGCCGCCGCCCCCGACTTCACCGAGGACTCGATCTGGGCGGCCTTCGACGCCGACCAGCGGCGGCGGATCACGGAAGAGGGGCGGATCGAGCTGCCCTCCGACTACGACGAGGTCCCCTACCCCATCACGCGCCGCCTGATCGAGGACGGCCGGCAGAACCTCGTCCTGCGCGGGCCGCTCGAGCTGCCCTTCCCGGTGCGCCTGCTGCACGGCACCGCCGACCGCGACGTCGACATCTCCGTGGCGCTCCGGCTCCTCGCCCACGCCACCGGCCCCGACATCCGCCTGACGCTGGTCAAGGACGCCGACCACCGCTTCAGCTCGCCGGAGAACCTCGAGCTCCTCGCCGAGACGATCGAGGGAATTCTCTAGACGGCGCCCGCCGCCGAAATCCCGACAATTTTCCGCAGCATGGGCGCCGCGCCTGGATCGTGCGCGCTTCCGTGCATCGAACGATTGCCGATAAACCCTTGCGGCAGCCGGCCATCGCGGCCCGATTCGCGCCCGTCAGGCGGACACGAAAAGGCCGGCCGCGAGGCCGGCCCGTGGACCCCGCGCGGGTCGCCGGCGTTCAGCCCCCGGCGGTGAGCCGCTCGATCTCTTCCTTGAGATACAGCTTCTTGAGCTTGAGTTGCTTGATGCTCAGGTCATCGCTGGCAGGCCTGCGCTGCTCTTCCTCGATGATCTCCGAGAGGGCCTGATGCTTCTTGCGAAGCTCGCTCAGGTGGGAACTCACGCTCATTCCGTGCCTCCTGCTCCATTGCCATCGACCGTCGAAGTAAAGCATGGAAACCCACGCCTGTCACGCAAACCGCACCCGCACCGCGAGCGCCTGACGCGCCCGTGACCCCGCCGCCGGAACCAGCGCCACGAGCCCGCCGGCGACGATCGCGAGCAGCCCGAGGGCGCCGCCCCGGTCGACCGTCTCGCCGAAGAAGAGGAAGCCGGCGACGGTCGCGGTCACGAGGTTGAAATAGAGGAAGGGCGCCAGCACGGCCGCATCGGCGCGCTGGTAGGCGGCGACGGTGAGGAAGTGACAGGCCGCCGAGCCCGCGCCCAGCCCGAGCGCGCCGAGGAGGAGCCCCGGTGTCGGTGACGGCAGGCCGCCGGCGAGGGCGAAGGGGGCCAGGAGCAGGGCGCCGAGGAGCGACTGCACCGCCAGCGTGGAAAGGGCGTCGGTCCGCGAGCGGGCGCCGCGGGTGGCGGCGAGATAGGTGCCGAGCAGCGCCCCGCCGAGGAGCGCGAACAGGCAGCCGGGCTCGAGCCCCGCCTCGGGGCGGAGCAGGAGCGCGGCGCCGGCGCAGCTGATCGCGGCGCCGGCCAGGCGGGGCGCGGTGGGCGGCTCGCGCCAGACGAGGATGCCGAGCAGGCCCGAGACGATCGGCGCGACGAGGAAGCCGCCCACGGCCTTCGCCATCGGGACCATGCCGAGCGCGGCGATGAGCGCGGTCATCGCCGCGACGAGGAGGGCGGTGCGCAGGAGCTGCCCGGCACGGTCGCCCTCGGGCACGACGATGCGGCGGCCGCCGGCACGCGCCGCGAGGAGCGCGACCAGTCCGGCGCCGAGGTAGCGGAGGAAGGCGATCGTCATCGGGGTGTGATCGGCGGAGAGGACCTTGGCGACGCCGTCGACGGCAGGCGTCAGGAGCATCGCCAGGATCAGGAGGCCGGCCCCCACCCGCATTCGCCTTCCCCCTCCGGCAGGAGCGCCGCCATCCCGCGCAGCACCGCCTGCGCCTCGGGAGTGTAGCTCTCGCCATCTCCTGCGTGCGAACTTCCTCGGTGCAGGGTTAAGGGGAAGCGAAGCGCCAGCGGCGTGCCGATCCCCTTGCGGGCGCGGACCAGGACGCGGCGGGCCGGCTGGCCGGCGCGCGGGACGAGAGGCAGGATCTCGACCGCTCCGGCGCGACCGGAAAGGCCGGCGAGGATGTCGCCGAGCCGCTCGGCGCGGTGGATCAGCACCAGCCGGCCGCCGGGGGCGAGGCGGCGGAGGCCTGCGTCGATCCAGGCGGCGAGCGGCGCCGCCTCGCGGTGGGCGAGATCGCGGCCGGCGTCGGGGGCCGGCGTCGTCGCCGGCGGGTGGAACGGCGGGTTGGCGATGACGTGGTCGAAGGCGAGCCGGCGGAGCGCCGCGGGCATCCGGCGGAGGTCGCCCGCGTGGACCTCGAGCGGCAGGGCGTTCTCGGCGGCGTTGCGGCGGGCGAGCGCGGCATAGGCGGGCTGGAGCTCGAGGCCGTGCAGGTCGAGGCCGGGGACGCGGCGGGCGAGGCAGAGGGCGGCCGCGCCGGCGCCGCAGCCGAGGTCGAGGACACGCTCGCCGGGACGCGCCGGGGTGAAGGCGGCGAGGAGGACGGGGTCGGTGGCGGCGCGGTAGCCGGTGCGGGGTTGCCGGAGGCGGAGGCGGCCGTCGAGGAAGGCGTCGTGGGTCAGGTCCGCGTCGGCGAAGCTCATTCCGGGAAGCTCATTCCGGGA
>NZ_CALLYO010000103.1 GCF_937858865.1 uncultured Amaricoccus sp.
GACCAGCTCCAGGCGGACGCGCATGCCGAGGACGCCCGCAGCGCGCCGGATCGAGTTGAGGGTCACGCCGTCGTTCTCCGGATCGAGCAGACGGTTCACCTGCGCGCGGCTCGTCTCCAGACGGCGCGCCATCGCCGCCTTGGAAATCCCGAGTTCCTTCATCCGTCGCTCGAGGGAGGCCGCGATAACCTTCTTGACCGCCATCTCGGCCACCTCGTCGGCAATGCCCTCCGCCTCGAGGAACCCCTCGAAGGACGAGCCGACAGAGCCCTTCTCGACACTCACCTTTCCAGTCCTTTCATCCGCCTTGTCGCCAGTTCGATCTCGTGCTGCGGCGCCTTCCGCGACTTCTTCTCGAAACCGTGCAGCAGAACCATCGTCCCCTCCCGGAAGCAGAAGAGAACCCGTGCGGTCCTGCCGTGCGGCAGGTCGGTGCGAACCTCCCACAGCCCGGCGCGCATCGGCCGGCAGAGTGGCAGGCCGATCGGCCAGCCGAATTCCACCGCCATGATGTCGGCGCCGATCAGCTTGCGGTCCTGCACCGACAGCGATCGAAGCCAGACCCGAACCGGCTCCTCGCCGTTCTCGGCCCGCCAGAAGGCGGCGGCCAGCCGCTTCGCCCTTGCCATCCCGTGTATCTTTTTTGATCCATACTGTCAAGGCGACGCGCGACCTCGGGCGCCAGTTCGCGCAGGGATCGGTAAAGGACAGATGGAGAAGGCCCTATTCCGCCGCCTCGCGGAAGCGCTTGGTGTCGAGGGCGGCGGCCATCAGCGTGCGGGTGTAGGCCTGCTGCGGCCGGTCGAAGATCGCCTCGGTCGGCCCCTCCTCGACGATGCGGCCCGACTTCATCACGATGATATAGTCCGAGACCGCCCGCACCACGGCGAGGTCGTGGCTGATGAAGAGGTAGGAGAGGCCGTGCCTCGCCTGCAGCTCGCGCAGGAGCTCGACCACCTGCTTCTGCACCGAGCGGTCGAGCGCGCTCGTCGGCTCGTCGAGGACGATGACCCGCGGCTTCAGGATCATCGCGCGGGCGATGGCGATGCGCTGGCGCTGGCCGCCGGAGAATTCGTGCGGATAGCGGTTGCGCATCGCGGGCTCGAGCCCCACCTCGGCCAGCGCCTCGCCGGCCAGCCGGTCGCGCTCGCGCGCGGAGAGCCCGGGCCGGTGGATGAGGAGGCCCTCGGTGATGATCCGCCCGATGGTCATGCGCGGGCTGAGCGAGCCGAAGGGGTCCTGGAAGACCAGTTGCAGCTCGCTGCGGAGCGGCCGCATCGCCGCGGGGTCGGGGTCGAGCGGCCGGCCGAGGTAGGCGATCCGCCCCTCGCTCGGCAGGAGGCGCAGCAGCGCGCGGCCGAGCGTCGACTTGCCCGAGCCCGACTCGCCGACGATGCCGATCGTCTGCCCCTCGCGCAGGTGCACGCTCACCCCGTCCACCGCCCGGATCTCGTGCGCCGCGGAGAAGAGGCCGCCGCCGATGCGGAAGATCACCTTCACGTCGTCGCCGGCCATCAGCTCCTTCGCATCCGCCGGCGGCGCGGGCTTGGTGCCCTCGGGCTCGGCGGCGAGCAGCATCCGGGTATAGGGATGCTCCGGCCGGGCGAAGAGCGCCGCGGTCGGCCCGCTCTCCACCACCTCGCCGCGGCGCATGACGTAGACCCGGTCGGCGAAGCGCTGCACGATGCCGAGGTCGTGGGTGATGAAGACGATCGCCATGCCGAGCCGCTGCTGCAGGCTGGCGAGGAGCTCGAGGATCTGCGCCTGCACCGTCACGTCGAGGGCGGTGGTCGGCTCGTCGGCGATCAGCACGTCGGGGTCGCAGGCGAGCGCCATCGCGATCATCACCCGCTGGCGCTGGCCGCCGGAGAGCTCGTGCGGATAGGCGTCGATGCGCCGCTCCGGCTCGGGGATGCCGACGAGGCGCAGCAGCTCGACGATCCGCGGCCGCGCCGCCGCCTTCGAGAGGCCGCGGTGGAAGCGCAGCGGCTCGGCGAGCTGGGCGCCGATGCGGTAGAGCGGGTCGAGCGAGGTCATCGGCTCCTGGAAGATCATGGTGATCTTCTCGCCGCGGATGCCGTTCAGCGCGCGGTCGGGGAGGCCGAGCATCTCCCGACCGCGGTAGAGGGCCGAGCCGCTCGCCTTCCCGTTCGAGGCGAGGAGCCCCATGATCGCCATCGTCGTCTGGCTCTTGCCCGAGCCCGACTCGCCGACGATCGCCACCGTCTCCCCCGGCATCACGTCGAGGTCGATCCCCTTCACCGCCTCGACCCTGCCATCGTTGGTCTCGAACTCGACCCTGAGGCCCCTGACCTTCAGCACGGCCTCCATCCCGGGCTCCATCTCAGCGGTCCTTCGGATCGAGCGAGTCGCGCAGGCCGTCGCCGAGGAAGTTGAGCGCGAAGAGGATGAGGGTCAGCGTCAGCGCCGGCCAGATGAGCAGCCAGAGCGCGCCGCGCATGTTGGCCGCCCCCTCGGAGATGAGCAGGCCGAGCGAGGTCAGCGGATCCTGCACGCCGAGGCCGAGGAAGGAGAGCAGGCTCTCGAGCAGGATCGCCTTCGGCACGAGGAGGGTGACGAAGACGACCACCGGCCCGAGGGTGTTCGGGATGATGTGCCGCGTCAGGATCCCGAGCCTGGTCGCGCCGAGCGCCTCCGCCGCCTGCACGAACTCCTGCCGCTTCAGGCTGAGGGTCTGGCCGCGGACGATGCGGGCCATGTCGAGCCATTCGGTGAAGCCGATGGCGATGAAGATGATGACGAGGCTGCGGCCGAAGAAGACCACCATCAGGATGACGAAGAAGATGAAGGGGAGCGAGTAGAGGATGTCGACGATGCGCATCATCACGTTGTCGACCCGCCCGCCGAGATAGCCGGAGACGGCGCCGTAGGTGACGCCGAGGACGAGTGCCATGAAGGAGGCGAGGATGCCGATGGCGAGGGATATGCGCACGCCGATCATGATCCGCGCCACGAGGTCGCGCCCGATGGCGTCGGTGCCGAAGAAGAAGTGCAGCCGCTGGACATCGACCGCGATCGTCCCGCTCCTGCCGTCCTCGGCGAGGTCGAGGCGCGGGTTGGAGAAGAGGTCGGAGCGCTCGAAGTAGCGCAGGACGCGCGGGTCGATCGCCTCGTCCGCACGCACCTCGACGGTGATCTCGCTCCCCTCGAGCACCGGCGGGCCGGCATCGAGCCGCGTGCGCCGCAGCTCGCGCTCGAAGGCGGGCAGGATGGTGTCGGCGCGCGGATAGGCCTCGAGGCTGGCCGGCACGCGGACGAACTGCGGGTAGACGCGGTTGTAGGGATGCGGCCAGAGCGCCGGCCCGAAGATGCCGACGAGGGCGAGGAGCACCAGCACCACCATGCTCGCCACGGCCGCCCGGTTGCGGCGCAGGCGGATCCAGGCGTCCTGCCAGAGCGAGCGCCCGGCGACGGGCGGCGGTTCATCGAGCGGCAACGGCTGGACGACCATGGCTCCCCCTCAGTCGTAGCGCACCCTCGGGTCGAGCCAGGCGTAGACGAGGTCGACCACGAGGTTGAAGAAGATGACGAAGATGGCGATCACGACGACGGTGCCCATGACGAGGGTGTAGTCGCGGCCGAGGGCGCCCTGGACGAAGTAGCGGCCGATGCCGGGGATGCCGAAGATCGTCTCGACCACCACCGAGCCGGTGAGGAGGCCCGCCGCCGTCGGGCCGAGGTAGGAGACGGCGGGGAGCATGGCGGCGCGGAGCGCGTGCACGCCGACGACGACGCGGGTGGGCAGGCCGTAGGCGCGGGCGGTGCGCACGTGGTTGGAGCGCAGCGCCTCGATCGTCGAGCCGCGCACCAGGCGGGCGATCACCGCCACCTGCGGCAGGGCGAGGGTGACTATGGGGAGGACCCAGTAGGCGGGGTTGGCGTTCGACCAGCCGCCGGCCGGCAGCCAGCCGAGGACAACGCCGAAGAGCAGGCTGAGCAGCGGTGCGACCACGAAGTTGGGCGTGGTGATGCCGAAGGTCGCGAGCCCGACCACCGCGTAGTCGACGCCCGAGTTCTGCCGGATCGCCGCCCAGGCGCCGAGGATGGTGCCGAGGACGACGGCGACGAGGAGCGCGAGGCTACCGAGCAGGATCGAGACCGGCAGGCCCACGGCGAAGAGGTCGTTCACCGAGAAGTCGCGCTTGGTGAAGCTCGGGCCGAGGTCGCCGTGCAGCAGGTTCGAGAGGTAGGTGAGATACTGCGACCAGAGCGGCGCATCGAGATTGTAGGCGCGGTTGAGGTTGGCCATGATCAGGGGGTCGATCGGCCGCTCCAGGTCGAACGGCCCGCCCGGCGCCATGCGGATCATGAAGAAGGTCAGCGTGATGATGACGAAGACGGTCGGGACGGCACTCGCCAGCCTTCGCAGCGTGTAGATCAGCATCGCTTCTCCCGCCGATGCAATGGCGGCGGGCCAGGGCGGGGCCCGCCGCGGGTGTCTCTACTGCGTGATCGATAGCCAGCGCGAGAAGTGGTCGTCGAGGATGTTGTCCTCGTAGCCCGTCACCCTGTCGGAGACGAGCGCGCGGGACGAATAGTAGAGGATGGGGATCGACGGCACCTCGGCCAGATAGATCTTCTCCGCCTCGGCCAGCAGCGCCGCCCGTTCGCCGAGGTCCGTGGTCTCGGCCGCGGCGCGCATCTTCGCGTCGTAATCGGGATTCGACCATTTCGGGTAGTTGAACGAGACGCCCGACTCGTTGAGATAGAGGAAGTTCTGCGGGTCGGAATAGTCGCCGATCCAGCCGGCGCGGACGATGTCGAAGTCGCCGTCCTCGCGCAGGTAGTTGAAGTAGTTCGTCCCCTCCATCTCGTTCAGCGTCGACTTGATGCCGACGTTCGAGAGCATGTCGGCGACCGCCGCCATGGTGTTGCGGTGGTTCTCCGACGAGTTGTAGCTGAGCTGGATCTCCAGCGTCGCCGGGTCGACCCCCGCCTCCTCGAAGAGCGCCAGCGCCTTGTCCTCGCGGTCGAGCAGATCCTCGCCGGCATAGTCGAGCTCGGGTGGCTCGGCGACGTAGTTGTCGATGCCCGGCGGCACCAGCGAGTAGGCCGGCAGCATCGTTCCCTGCCAGACCTCGTCGGCGATGAAGTCGCGGTCGATCAGCATGGAGATCGCCTGCCGCACCCGCGGGTCGGCGAACTTCTCCTTCGTCGTCTTCACCGGCAGATAGTAGCTGCCGAGATAGGGCGCGATCCTGAGCTGGTTCGGCAGCTTCTCCTTCATGTAGGCCATCTGCTCGGCCGGCACGTCGGCGCAGATCAGCACCTCGCCGGCCTCGAAGCGGCGCAGACAGGCCGAGCGGTCCTCGAAGGGGAGCCACTGCACCTCGTCGATCTTCACGTTCGCCGCGTCGTAGTAGTTCGGGTTCTTCTTCAGCACGATCTTGTCGTTCGGCACGAAGCTCTCGAGCAGGAAGGCGCCGTTGGTGACGAGGTTCCCCGGCTTGGTGAAGTCGTTGCCGAGCGCCTCCACGCTCGCCTTGTGCAGCGGCTTGCCGGTCTGATGGGTGAGGAGCTGGAGGAAATAGGGCGTCGGCCCGTTCAGGGTGAAGACGAGCGTCTGCGGGTCAGGCGCCGCAACGCCCAGCTCCTCGAGCGGCATCTCGCCCTTGTTCACCGCCTCGGCGTTCTGGATCGGGAAGAGGATCGAGGCGTAGCCGGCCGCCGTCGCCGGGTCCATGATCCGCCGGAAGGCGAAGAGGAAGTCGTCGGACGTCACCGGATCGCCGTTCGACCACTTGCCGCCCTCCCGCATGTGGAAGGTGTAGGTGGTGCCGTCCTCGGAGATCTCCCAGGATTCCGCCGCGCCGGGGATGACGTTCCCGGCCGCGTCCTGGGTCACGAGCCCGTCGTAGAGGTCGTTGAGCACCCGCGACTCGGAGATGGTCGAGGTCTTGTGGTGGTCGAGGGTCGCCGGGTCGGTGTCGTTGCCGCGCACCAGCACCACCTGCGCCGAGGAGATCGCCGTACTCGCGAGGAGCATGCCCATCGCGAAAAGTCCGGCGCCGAGAGTTCGTTGCATCATCACCGCTGCCTCCCGTCAGCTGTTCGTGAATTCGCCTCAGGCGATAGTCGCACCGGCATGCCGACCCAACAAGCCTTATCCTCAGGCCGCCCGGACCCGCACCCGCTCGCCGATGTCGTTCAGGATCGCGCGCAGGATGTCGTAGTCGGGATGGCGGACTCGCATCCAGGCGTTGGCCATGTAGCCGGCCTCGACCGGCTGGGTCGGCGTGCCCGGCTCGGGGAAGTGGCTGCCGACGACGTTCTCGCCGTACTGGCGGAAGATCTCCTCCGTGCCCTCGTAGCCGGCGATCCGCCCGTCGCGGTCCGGGCGCAGCGCGATGATCCCGCAGGCGTAGCGCCGGGACGCCCGCACCTCCGACCGCCCGTGGCAGACCGCGAGCGCCCACTCGCGGTAGAGGTCGATCTCGTTGCCGGCGCAGTAGCTGTCCCACTGCCCCACCCCCGGCGGCCGGCAGCCGATCTCGGAGAAGCGCAGGCCCTTCGGCCCGTAGAACCACTCCATGTGCGTCGGCGCCGTCTCGATGCCCAGGGCGCGGCTGACCCGCCGCCCCATCTCCCTGACCTCGTCGTAGCCCGGCTCGTCCATGCGGTTCGTCGCCACGATCTGCGGCGAGATCCAGCGCGTGCGCATCGCCTCGAGCACGTTCGGATAATAGTGGCTGACGAAGTCGTGGACGACCTGCCCGTTCACGGTCAGCGTGTCGTAGAAGCCCTCGTGCCCGACCACGAACTCCTCGATCGCGACCGGCGCTCCGTCGGCGAGGCCGCT
>NZ_CALLYO010000104.1 GCF_937858865.1 uncultured Amaricoccus sp.
CTGGTCGTCGCCGTCCAGGACCGGCTGCGCTCCCCAGCGGAGCGGGGCGCGCCGGCCGACCGGCGGCTGGCGTTTCTCCTGGCGCTGCCGCTGGCGGCGACCTTCTATCCGGTTATCCACGGCTACGCGCTCGGGCAGATCCAGGTCTTTCTGGACGCCGGCGTCGCCCTCGCGCTCCTGGCCTTTCTCATGGGGCGGCGGGGCTGGGCCGGTCTCGTCCTTGCCGGCTGCACCCTCGTCAAGCCGCAGTTCGCCGTGGTCCTCATCTGGTCGCTCTGGCGGCGCGAGCACCGGTTTTCGCTGGGCTATGCTCTGGGCATTGCGGTCGGGCTGTCCCTGAGCCTCTGGCGCTTCGGGTTCGCCGACCATTGGGCATACCTCGGGGTGCTGCAGGAGATCGCCCGCCACGGCGAGAGCCTGTATCTCAACCAGAGCGTGAACGGCCTGCTCAACCGCTGGCTGGAGAACGGCGTGGCCGTGCCGCCGAAGGGCACCTATCAGAGCGACTTCGCGCCGGAGCATGCCGGCATCCGTGTGGCGACCATGGTGTCGTCGGTGGTGATCCTGCTGCTCGCGTTCGATCCCTTCAGGTGGCGGCGGCGCTCCGCCGGGATCGTCGATCTCATCGTCGTGCTGGCTGCGGCCACCATCGCGGCGCCCGTGGCCTGGGACCATCACTACGGCATCTTCCTGCCGATGTTCGCGGTGGCACTGCCCCTGACGATTGCCTGGGTGCCGTGGTCGGGGGCCAAGGGCATGCTGCTCGGGGCCAGCTTCTTCCTGGTGGGTTTCGCGTTCGTCGACCCGGACTGGTTCCTCCGTGAACCCTATCGCATGCTTCTGTTTTCGCATGTGTTTTTCGGAGCGATTGCGTTCTTCGGCTTGCTGCTTGGTATGCGCGCCGCCCAGGTTCGGCGCTTCGTGCCCTTCCACCCGCTGGACGACCGGCGTCAACTCTAGATGCTGGCAAGCCATTGAGTTTGTGTTGTAATGTCTGGGGAAGTATTTTCCGAAGGGTAACGCTCCATCCGGCTGAGCTGCGGGCGCGTGCCGGCCCCTGTTGGGGGGCGCTCTCCCCCGTGCGCGATCGGCGAAACCGCTTGCTTTCCATTCCCCGGCGATCCTGCCTATATGGCCGCCGACCCTGACCAGACGGGAGCGCCCCGATGCCCTCCGATGCCTCGCCGGATCGCCGGAGCGACGCGCTCGCGGCCCTGACCGCCGCCGCGCGCGAGCGGATCCTCGTGCTCGACGGCGCGATGGGCACGCAGATCCAGGGGCTCGGGCTCGACGAGGCGCACTTCCGCGGCCAGCGCTTCCACACCTGCGACTGCCACCAGCAGGGCAACAATGACCTGCTCATCCTCACCCAGCCCGAGGCGATCGAGGCGATCCACTATGCTTACGCCATGGCCGGCGCCGACATCCTCGAGACCAACACCTTCTCCTCGACCGCCATCGCCCAGGCCGACTACGGCATGGGCGAGGTGGTCTACGAGCTCAACCGCGAGGGCGCGCGCCTCGTCCGCCGCGCTGCCGACCGCGCCGAGGCCGAGGACGGCCGGCGCCGCTTCGTCGCCGGCGCGCTGGGGCCGACCAACCGCACCGCCTCGATGTCGCCGGACGTGAACGACCCGGGCTTCCGCGCCATCGACTTCGACGGCCTCGCCGCCGCCTACGCCGAGCAGCTGCGCGGCCTCGTCGACGGCGGCGCCGATCTCGTCCTCATCGAGACGATCTTCGACACGCTGAACGCCAAGGCGGCGATCTTCGCCTGCGAGCGGGTCTTCGCCGAGAAGGCGCTCCGCCTGCCGGTGATGATCTCGGGCACGATCACCGACCGCTCCGGCCGCACGCTCTCCGGCCAGACGCCGACCGCCTTCTGGCACTCGGTCCGCCACGCGCGGCCCTTCACCATCGGGCTCAACTGCGCCCTCGGCGCGGCGGAGATGCGCCCGCATCTCGCCGAGATCGCCGGCGTTGCCGACACCTTCACCTGCGCCTATCCGAACGCGGGGCTGCCGAACGAGTTCGGCCGCTACGACGAGAGCCCGGAGTTCATGGCCGCCCAGCTCGAGGAGTTCGCCCGGGAAGGCCTCGTCAACGTGGTCGGCGGCTGCTGCGGCACCACGCCCGAGCATATCCGCGCCATCGCCGAGGCGGTCGCCAAGTACCCGCCGCGCCGCGTCCCCGAGATCGCGCCGCTGATGCGTCTCTCCGGCCTCGAGCCCTTCACGCTGACCAGGGAGATCCCCTTCGTCAACGTCGGCGAGCGCACCAACGTCACCGGCTCCGCCCGCTTCCGCAAGCTCGTCACCGCCGGCGACTATGCCGCCGGCCTCGAGGTGGCGCGCGACCAGGTCGAGAACGGCGCCCAGGTCATCGACGTCAACATGGACGAGGGGCTGCTCGACGGAAAGGCGGTGATGACCGCCTTCCTCAACCTCCTCGCCGCCGAGCCCGACATCGCCCGTGTGCCGATCATGATCGACTCGTCGAAGTGGGAGGTGATCGAGGCGGGGCTGAAGTGCGTCCAGGGCAAGCCCATCGTCAACTCGATCTCGCTCAAGGAGGGCGAGGCGCCCTTCCTCGCCCAGGCGCGGCTCTGCCGCATGTACGGCGCCGCCGTCGTCGTCATGGCCTTCGACGAGGAGGGCCAGGCCGACACGCTCGCCCGCAAGGTCGAGATCTGCAGCCGCGCCTATCGCCTGCTGACCGAGGAGGCCGGCTTTCCGCCCGAGGACATCGTCTTCGACCCCAACATCTTCGCCATCGCCACCGGCATCGAGGAGCACGACAACTACGGCGTCGACTTCATCGAGGCGACCCGCCGCATCAAGGAGACGCTCCCCCACGTCCATATCTCGGGCGGCGTCTCGAACCTCTCCTTCTCCTTCCGCGGCAACGAGCCGGTGCGCGAGGCGATGCACGCGGTCTTCCTCTACCACGCCATCCAGGCCGGCATGGACATGGGGATCGTCAACGCCGGCCAGCTCGCCGTCTACGATTCGATCGATCCCGAGCTGCGCGAGGCCTGCGAGGACGTGGTGCTGAACCGCACCCCGAAGGGCGAAGGGTCCGCGACCGAGCGGCTGCTGGCGCTGGCCGAGCGCTACAGGGGGGCAGGGGGCCAGGACGCGCGCGAGCGCGACCTCGCGTGGCGGGAGTGGCCGGTCGGGAAGCGGCTCGAGCATGCGCTGGTCAACGGCATCACCGAGTTCGTCGCCGAGGATACCGAGGAGGCCCGCCAGGCCGCCGCCCGCCCGCTCGACGTGATCGAGGGGCCGCTGATGGCGGGGATGAACGTCGTCGGCGATCTCTTCGGCTCGGGGAAGATGTTCCTGCCGCAGGTGGTGAAGTCGGCCCGGGTGATGAAGCAGGCGGTGGCCGTGCTCCTGCCCTACATGGAGGCCGAGAAGGCGGCGACCGGCGTCGCCTCGCGCCGGAGCGCCGGCAAGATCCTGATGGCGACGGTCAAGGGCGACGTGCACGACATCGGCAAGAACATCGTCGGCGTCGTTCTCGCCTGCAACAACTACGAGATCATCGACCTCGGCGTCATGGTGCCGGCGACGAAGATCCTCGAGACGGCGAAGGCCGAGGGGGTCGACATCATCGGCCTCTCCGGCCTCATCACGCCCTCGCTCGACGAGATGGCGCATGTCGCGGCGGAGATGGAGCGCGAGGGCTTCTCGATCCCGCTGCTGATCGGGGGCGCGACCACCAGCCGCGTGCATACGGCGGTCAAGATCCAGCCTCGCTACGAGCGCGGCGACACCGTGCACGTCAACGACGCGAGCCGTGCGGTCGGCGTCGTCTCGAGCCTGCTCTCGCCGGACGGGAAGGGGGCCTATGTCGCCGGCGTGCGCGAGGAGTACCGGAGGCTCGCCGAGGCCCATGCCCGCGCCGAGGCAGCCAAGCAACGCCTGCCGCTCGCCGCCGCCCGCGCCAACGCGCCGGAGATCGACTGGTCGGGCTACACGCCGCCGCGCCCGAGCTTCCTCGGCACCCGCGTTTTCGACGACTGGGACCTGGCGGATCTCGCCCGCTATATCGACTGGACGCCCTTCTTCCAGGCCTGGGAGCTGCGCGGCCGCTACCCGGCGATCCTGGAGGACGAGACGCAGGGGCCCGCCGCGCGGCCGCTCTTCGAGGACGCGCAGGCGATGCTCGCCAAGATCGTCGCCGAGCGCTGGTTCCGCCCGCGTGCCGTGATCGGCTTCTGGCCGGCGAACGCGGTCGGCGACGATATCCGCCTCTATACCGACGAGACGCGCTCGGCCGAGCTTGCCACCTTCTTCACGCTGCGCCAGCAGCGCGCCAAGCGGCTCGGCAAGAGGAACGTGGCGCTGGCCGACTTCGTCGCGCCCGAGGGGCGGCCCGACTATCTCGGCGGCTTCGTCGTCACCGCCGGCATCGAGGAGGTGGCGATCGCCGAGCGGTTCGAACGGGCGAACGACGATTATTCCTCGATCCTGGTGAAGGCACTCGCCGACCGTTTCGCCGAGGCCTTCGCCGAGCTGATGCACGAGCGCGTCCGCCGCGAGTTCTGGGGTTATGCGCCCGACGAGGGCTTCACCCCCGAGGAGCTTATCGGCGAGCCCTATCGCGGCATCCGGCCGGCGCCCGGCTATCCGGCGCAGCCCGACCATACCGAGAAGGGAACGCTCTTCCGCCTGCTCGACGCCGAGCGCGCCACCGGCGTCGCGCTGACCGACAGCTACGCCATGTGGCCCGGCTCCTCGGTCTCCGGCCTCTATCTCTCGCACCCCGAAAGCTACTATTTCGGCGTCGCCCAGGTCGAGCGCGACCAGGTCGAGGACTATGCCCGCCGCAAGGGCATGGAGGTCGCCGAGCTCGAACGCTGGATCGCCTCGATCCTGAACTACACCCCCGAACCGCGGGTGGAAGCTGCCGAATGACCGGCTCCGGCCGGGTGCCGGCATCGCGAGCCACTGTGCCCGGAGGTGGGGATGGGCACGCGTGCCCACCCGGGGGAGTCGTTGAAATCACAGGAAAAATGCCCTTGGCGTTTACCTGATCTTCACGATGGTTAACCGGCTCAGAGGTAGCGGCGGCGCAGGCCGTTCTTGGCGGTGTCGAGCAGGACGGCGGCGAGGACGAGGGTGCCCTGGATCATCATCGTGTAGTGCGGCGGCATCCCCATCACGTTGATCGCGGTCTGGATCGAGGAGAGGAGCAGCACGCCGGCGAAGACGCCGGAGAGGCGGCCCTGGCCGCCCTTGAGGCTGACGCCGCCGATGACGACGGCGGCGAAGGCCTGGAAGAGCATGCCGATGCCGGGGTTCGCCGTGGCGCCGGCGGTGCGCGAGGCGAGGAGCCAGCCGGCGAGGCCGGCGAGCGTGCCGGAGAGGACGAAGGCGAGGGTGACGTTGCGCGCGACCGGGATGCCGGCGCGGGCGCTGGCGATGGCGTTGCCGCCGATCATGTAGAGGTGGCGGCCGAACGGGGTCTTGGCGAGCATCAGGGCGAAGGCGGCGTAGACGGCGACGAGCACCCAGGCGAGCATCGGGATGCCGAGGAGGCGGGTGACGGCGACGCCGCGCAGCGCGTCGGGCAGGCCGTAGACCGAGCGGCCGCCGGAGAGGGCGACGACGAGGCCGCGGCCCCAGATGTAGGAGGCGAGCGTCACGATGAAGGCGTTGATCTCGAAGCGGACGACGAGGGTGCCGTTGAGCCAGCCGATCAGCGCGCCGACGCCGAGCGCCATGGCGAGGGAGACCGGGAAGGCGAGCCAGGGGGGCTGAAGCGCGAGGCCGCCGCCGGCGCCGCCGGTGCCGAAGGTGAGGGCGACGGTCATGGCGGCCAGCGCCATCACGCTCTCGATCGAGAGGTCCATCTGGCCGGCGATCAGCGTCAGCGAGAGGCCGACGGCGATGATGCCGACGAAGGTGGACTGCTCGATGATGTTGAGCAGGATCCCGATCTGGAAGAACTTCGGGATGAAGATCGCGAAGCAGGCGAGCGCGAAGAGCAGGATGATCCAGACGAGGTTGTCGAGGAGGAGGGCGAGGAGCGCCTTGTGGCGCTCCTGCCTCGGCTCGGACCCCGGCCCGGGCATCGAGTCGGCGAGGGTCATTCGACCGCGGCGACGGGCGTCGTCGGCGGCTGCAGGTTGCCCCAGAACTTCGGGTCGTCGACGTTGTCCGCGGTGATGGCGGCGCCGGGGATCTTGATGTTCGGGCCCCAGCTTTCGATGGTGAGCTCGGAGGTGAGCCCGATCACGTCGTAGGTGCCCGCCTCGATCTCCTGCTTGTTCACCACCTTGTCGGCGAACATGGCGAGCGCCGCGGCCTGGGCGTACATCGGCTGCTCGACCTCGACGTTGAGCCAGCCCTTGCGGATGAGGTCGAGGCCGACCGGCGCGCCGTTCGAGGACATCATCATGATATCGCCCGGCTTCTTGCCCTGGGCCTCGAGGACGGCGGCGACGGCGACCGAGAGGTGGGCGGCGTGGTTGAAGATGAGGTCGATGTCGGGGTTGGTCAGGAGCTGGTCCTGGGCGATGTTGCCGGCGTTGGTCGCCTCCCACTGCATCGCCGCCTGGGTGATGACGGTGATCTCCGGGTGGGCCGAGACCTTCTCCTCGAAGCCCTTCTGGATGTCGAGGGTGTAGGGATCGCCCGGGTCGCCGAGGATCTGCAGCACCTTGCCCTTCGGGGAGCCGTTCTTCTCGGTCAGGAGGCGGATCGCCTCGTCGCCGGCGATATGGCCGATCTCGACGGTGCCGGCGACGGAGGTGAAGTCCGAGGGCGTCGAGGTGATCTGGCGGTCGAAGATCATCACCGGGATGCCGGCGGCGCGCAGCTTCTCGATGCCGGGCTTGATGGCGTCGAAGTCGACGGCGGCGAGGATGACCGCCTTGGGGGCGAGGTTGAGGACGTCGTCGACCTGGTTGAGCTGCAGGTCGCTGCGGTTCTGCGCGTCGAGCGAGGTGACCTCGTAGCCGACGTCGCCCATGAACTTCTCGATCGCGTCGATCGAGCCGGTCTGGAACTCGTCGAGCAGCGTCGGGACGAGGTAGTAGATCGTGCCCTTGGACTGGGCGAGCGCGCCCGAGGCGGCGAGGCCTAGGGTGAGCGCCGTCGCGGCGGCGAGGCGCAGGAGGCGGTTCATGCTGGTTCTCCCTGGGTTGTAGTCGGCTGGCCGATGCGCTCGATCCCCCCGGTGATGAGGTGGACGACCTCGTCCGGGGTGGTGGCGTCGGTTCGGAGGTCGCCCACCACCGAGCCGTGGCGGAGGACGACGATGCGGTCGGCGACGGCGAAGGCCTGGGCCATCACGTGGGTGATGAGGATGACGCCGATGCCGCGGGCCCGCACGCGGTCGATCGTCTCGAGGCCGCGGCGGGTCTGCTCGACCCCGAGGGCGGCGAAGGGCTCGTCGAGGATGACGAGCTTGCCGCCCCAGTGGACGAAGCGGTTGAGCTCGATCGCCTGGCGCTGGCCGCCGGAGAGGTGCTCGACGGTGGTGCGGAGGCGCGGGATGCGGGTGCCGCCGGCCTCGAGCGCGCGGCGGGTCTCGGCCTCCATGGCGCGGTCGCGGAGGAAGGGGATGCCGAGGACGCGGCGGGTGAGCTCGCGGCCCATGAAGAAGTTCGCGACGACGTCGAGGTTGGTGCAGAGCGAGAGGTCCTGGTAGACGGTCTCGATGCCGGCGGCCTTGGCCTCGCCCTGGTCGGCGAAGGCGACCTCGGCGCCGTCGAAGAGGATGCGGCCGGCGCTGGCGCGCTCCTCGCCGGCGATGATCTTGACGAGGGTGGACTTGCCGGCGCCGTTGTCGCCGAGGAGCGCCACCACCTCGCCGGCGGAGACGGCGAAGGAGACCCCGCGCAGCGCCTCGATGGCGCCGAAGCTCTTGCGGATGCCGGCAAGCTCGAGAAGGGCCAAGGGTCGTCCGGGGTTGCGGTGGCTTGCGCGGCAGCATGGAGGGGGGCCGGCCGCATCGCAAGGAGATTTGCCGGGCGGCGCTCTGGCCCCCGCCGGCGGGACGGCTTATGAGGCGGCCATGGACGAGCGGGCATATGAGGAGGTCGGCGGGGCGCCGGGGTCGCGGCTGCTGCTGCTCTGCGACCATGCGACCAACCGGGTGCCGGCGTCGGTCGCCGGCGGCGATCTCGGGCTGCCGCCCGAGGAGATGGCGCGGCACATCGCCTACGACATCGGCGCGCGCGGGGTGGCGCTGGAGCTGGCGCGGATCATGGCTGCGCCGGCGCTGCTCACCCGCTTCTCGCGGCTGGTCATCGACCCCAACCGCGGCGAGGACGATCCGACGCTGGTGATGCGGCTCTACGACGGCACGCTCATCCCGGCCAACCGGCAGGTGACGGCGGCGGAGGTGGAGCGGCGGCTCGACGCCTTCCACCGGCCGTACCACCGGGCGATCGACGCGGCGATCGAGCGGATGGGGGAGCCGGCGCTGGTCTCGATCCATTCCTACACGCCGCAGCTGAAGGGGCGGCCGCTGCGGCCGTGGCAGGTCGGCATCCTCTGGCACCGCGACGGGCGGCTGGCCGGGCCGCTGCTCCAGCGGCTGCGGGGGCAGGGCTATTGCGTGGGGGACAACGAGCCCTATTCGGGCGAGCTCGAGGGCGACACGATGAGCCGGCACGGGACGGCGCGGGGGCTGGCGCACGTGCTGATCGAGCTGCGCCAGGATCTCGTCGCGACGCCGGAGGCGCAGGCCTTGTGGGCGGGGCGGCTCGCGCCCATCATCGCCGGGGCAATCGGGGAGATGGCCGATGGATGAGAGGACCCGGGTGGAGCTCGAGGCGGCGGCCTTCCGGGCGCTGCGCGACCA
>NZ_CALLYO010000105.1 GCF_937858865.1 uncultured Amaricoccus sp.
GGCCATCCCCGATGTCGACGACGCCGGCGTTCTCGCCCGGGCCGCAGATCACCTGCGGCCCAGTGGTGGGCAGGGTGCGGAGCCACTTCTTCGACGACTTGTACGAGCAATGCTCGTTCCACATCGCCGAGAAGATTCCGAGCTCGGTCAGCGTCGGCACCCGGCCGATGAGGTCGAGAATACGCTGGTACTCGTCCGGCTTCAGCCCGTGCGCCGCAACAAGCGCGTCGGTGATCCCGGGCTCGCGGTCAATGAGAGTATCGGACATCGGCGCTCCCCGGGCTGGCTCGACCGCCTTTTAGGGCGTGCGCCCGGCGAGCGAAAGGCCCGGCTCCGGACCATGACTGGCCGCCGGGGCGAAAAAAAGGCCGAGCGTTAGCTCGGCCCAAGTCCAACAGGGAGGTTGAAGAGGACGTCGCCGATGGCTGCCCAACTTCGAGTTGTAATATAGCCGGAACGTCGGCGGCCGGCAAGTGGCGATGCACAATTCTTGTGCATGGCCGCTATATCGGCGGCGCATGGCTCACGCGCCCGCCTCGCTGAGGCTGGGCGACTCCCGCCTGAAGGCGGCGATCTCCTCCAGCATGAAGTCGCGGAACGCGCATACCCGCTTGGAATGGCGCAGCTCCTCGACGTAGGCGAGGTAGATCGGGATGAGCGCGCTCTGCTCCCCCGGCAGGATGTTCACCATCCCCGGCCCGCTCAGGTAGTCGGGCAGCGAGCCGATGCCGAGGCCGTTGATGACGCCCTGCAGGATGCCGAAGTAGTTGTTCACCGTCAGCGAGGAGGCGGGCGCGGCGGCGAGGAAGGGCTGCACGAACTCCGCCCCGGCGCGGACCTGCGGCGAGCTCGGGCTCTGGGTGATGAGCCGGTGGCCGGCGAGATCCGCCGGCGTCGTCGGCAGGCCGTGGCGCGCGACATAGTCCTCGCTGGCGTAGAGGCGGATGCGCACGTCCATCAGCCGCCGCCGGATCAGCTCGGCCTGGCTCGGCTCCCTCAGCCGCACCGCGACGTCGGCCTCGCGCATCGGCAGGTCGAGGATGCGCTCCTCGAGCATCAGGTCGATCTTCAGGTTCGGGTAGCGGTCGAAGAGCCGGCTGAGCCGCGGCGCCAGCCACAGCGTCCCGAAGCCGGTCGTCGTGGTGACGCGCAGCTCGCCGTAGACCTCGTCCTCGCTGTCGCGGATCCGCGCCGCCGCCGCCTCGAGCCGCTTGGTCATCGTGCGCGTGGCGTCGAAGAGGAGCTCGCCCTGCTCGGTCAGCAGCAGCCCGCGGGCATGGCGGCGGAAGAGCGTGGTGTTGAGGCTCTCCTCCAGCGCCCGGATCTGCCGGCTCACCGCCGACTGGCTGAGGTGCAGCGTCTCGCCGGCGCGGGTCAGGCTGCCGGCGTCCGCCACGGCATGGAAGATTCGCAGCTTGTCCCAGTCCATGGTGTCCCGCATCCGCCCCTGATGGGCGCTGCCCATGTAATGGTTCTTGCAGGCATTACCATATATTCCATGCGGAAGCCCCCGAGAAGCGGCGAGTTTCGCGGTTTACCGCCGAGCGCGCCATTTTCTGTCCGATTGCGCGGATCGCACGAAATTGGCCTCGTTCGCGGGCGATTCCGGCTTATGTTTCAAGCCGGCGACGGGTCTCGACCACGGGTTTGGCATGCTGCACGACGTGTCCCTCACCGACCGCTTCGATCTCTCCCGGGAAAGGGTTCTCCTCGGCGGCATCCCGGCGCTGGTGCGCGCCCTGCTGATGCAGAAGGCCCGCGACGAGGCGGCCGGCCTCGTCACCGCCGGCTACGCCACCGGCTACCGCGGCTCGCCGCTCGGCGGCCTCGACCAGCAGATGTGGAAGGCGCAGAAGGAGCTCGAGGCGGCCGACATCAAGTTCGAGCCCGGCCTCAACGAGGATCTCGCCGCCACCGCGCTCTGGGGCAGCCAGCAGGTGAACCTGCACGGCGAGGGGCGCGTCCAGGGCGTCTTCGGCCTCTGGTACGGCAAGGGCCCGGGCGTCGACCGCTGCGGCGACGTCTTCCGCCACGCCAACATGGCGGGCACTGCCGAATACGGCGGCGTCGTCGCCTGCCTCGGCGACGACCATACCGCCGAGAGCTCCTCGGTCCTCAACCACTCCGAATTCGCCCTCGCCGACGCGATGATGCCGATCCTGTCGCCCGCGGGCGTGCAGGAGGTGCTCGACTATACGCTGCTCGGCTGGGCGCTCTCCCGCTTCACCGGCCTCTGGGTCGGGCTCAAGTGCGTGAAGGACACGATCGAGGTCACCGAGGTGGTGAACGGCGACCCGCACCGGCTGAGGATCGTCACCCCGACCGACTTCCCGCTGCCGCCCGACGGGCTCAACATCCGCGCCGGCGACAACCCGGTCGCCCAGGAGGCGCGGCTGCACGACTACAAGCGCTTCGCCGCCGAGGCCTTCGCGCGGGCGAACCGCATCGACCGCCGCGTGCACGGCGACGCCTCCGCCCGCATCGGCATCGTCTCCTCGGGAAAATCCTGGCTCGACACCACCCACGCGCTCGACCTGCTCGGCATCGACGACGCCGAGGCGCGCCGGCTCGGCATCACGACGTACAAGGTCGGGCTGGTCTGGCCGCTCGACATGGAGAGCTTCCGCGAGTGGGCGCACGACCTCGAGCACATCATCGTCATCGAGGAGAAGCGCAAGCTCATCGAGGTCGAGATCAAGGAGGCGATCTTCGACGACCGCCGCGGCCGCCGCGTCACCGGCTGGAAGAACGAGAGGGGCGAGACGGTCTTCTCGGTCAAGCAGGCGCTCGACCCGGTGAAGATCGCCCGCACCCTCGGCGCGCTCCTCGTCGCCGACGGCCTCGACACCGACGCGCTCCGCGCCCGCCTCATCGTCCTCGACGACGCGGTGCGCGCCGACAACGCCGAGGAGATCGCCGCCCGCAAGCCCTGGTTCTGCTCCGGCTGCCCGCACAATACCTCGACCCGCCTGCCCGAGGGCGCCCGCGGCTACGCCGGCATCGGCTGCCACTACATGGTCCGCTGGATGGACCGCAACACCGACGAGTTCACCCACATGGGCGGCGAGGGCGCGAACTGGATCGGCCAGGCGCCCTTCTCGACCCGCAGGCACGTCTTCCAGAACATGGGCGACGGCACCTACAACCATTCCGGCGTGCAGGCGATCCGCGCCGCGCTGGCCGCGAACGTCAACATCACCTTCAAGATCCTCTTCAACGACGCCGTCGCCATGACCGGCGGCCAGCCGAACGAGGGCGGCCTCACCGCGCAGCAGATCGCCCGCGAGCTCGTCGCCATGGGGGTGAAGAACGTCGTCGGCGTCTACGACCCAAAGGAGGAGCTCGACCCCAAGTCCTTCCCGCGCGAGGTCCGCATGCACGAGCGCAGCGAGCTCGACGCCGTGCAGCGCGCGATGCAGGAGCTGCCGGGCGTTTCGGCCCTCATCTACATCCAGACCTGCGCCGCCGAGAAGCGCCGCCGGCGCAAGCGCGGCACCTTCCCCGACCCCGACCGGCGCGTCTTCATCAACCCCGACGTCTGCGAGGGCTGCGGCGACTGCGGCGTGCAGTCGAACTGCGTCTCGATCCTGCCGTTCGAGACCGAGTTCGGCCGCAAGCGGATGATCGACCAGTCCTCCTGCAACAAGGACTTCTCCTGCCTCGAGGGCTTCTGCCCGAGCTTCGTCACCCTCGAGGGCGCCAAGGTCCGCAAGGCCGGGCCGGCCGCGCTCGCGCTGCCCGACCTGCCGGAACCGCAGTTGCCCACGATCCGCGGCACCTGGAACATCGTCGTGACCGGCGTCGGCGGCACCGGCGTCGTGACCGTCGGCGCGCTCATCGCCATGGCCGCGCATCTCGAGGGCAAGGGCGTCGGCGAGATGGAGATGGCCGGCCTCGCCCAGAAGGGCGGCTCGGTCTACATCCACGTCCGCCTCGCCGAGACGCCGGCCGCCATCTCGGCGATCCGCGTCGCGGTCGGCGAGGCCGACGCGCTGATCGGCGGCGACCTCGTCACCTCGGCCGGCGCGAAGACCCTCGGGCTCATGGCCCGCGGGCGCACCCGCGCCATCCTCAACAGCCACGAGATCGTCACCGGCGACTTCACCCGCGACCGCAACTTCCAGATGCCGCGGGACCGGCTGTCGCTCGCGCTCCGCGCCCGGATCGGCGACGAGGCGCTTGGCGTGCTCGACGCGACCGGCCTCGCCGAGAGGCTCCTCGGCGACGCCATCTATGCCAACGTGCTGATGCTCGGCGCCGCCTGGCAGGCCGGCCTCGTGCCGCTCGGCGAGGAGGCGCTGCTGCGCGCCATCGAGATCAACGCGACCGGCGTCGAGGGCAACAGGCAGGCCTTCCGCATCGGCCGCTGGGCGGTCTCGCATCCGGCCGAGGCCGCGGCCGCCGTCGCGCCGAAGGCGCCGCCGCCGGCGCAGGACCTCGCCACGCTGGTCGACCGCCGCGCGGCGCAGCTCGTCGCCTATCAGGGCAAGCGCCTCGCCCGGCGTTACCGCGAGCGCATCGCCGCTGCCGGGCGCGTCGATCCCGAGCTCGCGGCGGTCATGGCACGCGCCTACCACAAGCTCCTCGCCTACAAGGACGAGTACGAGGTCGCCCGGCTGCATTCCGAGACGCTGAAGGCGGCGGTCGACGCCGGTTTCACCGGCGTCCGCGCCATCCGCTTCCATCTCGCGCCGCCCTTCCTCGGCGGGACCGATGCCTCGGGGCGCCCGCGGAAGCGGACCTTCGGCCCCTGGATGCTGACCGCCTTCGGCATCCTCCGCCGCTTCCGGTGGCTGCGCGGGACGCCCTTCGACCCCTTCGGCCACAGCGCGGAGCGGCGTATGGAGCGGGCGCTCATCATGGAATACGAGGGCGACATGGAGATGATCCTCGCCGGCCTCACGCCCGGGAACCGCAGCGCCGCGCTGGCGCTCGCCGCGCTGCCGCTCGAGATCCGCGGCTTCGGCCCGGTCAAGGCCGAGGCGGCCGCCGCCGCCGCGGTCCGCCGCGCCGAGCTCAGGGCGGCCTTCGCCGCCGGCGGCCGGCCCGCCCTGCAGGCGGCGGAGTGACGCCGGTGGCGCTCCCCCTGCGCGCTCTCGCGGCGGTGTCGCTCCTCCTCCTCGCGGCCTGCGCCGGCGGCGTCCCGGTCGAGCGCCAGGTCACCGTCGCCGGCGGACGCTTCAACGCCGTCCAGGGCGAGGCGGCCTTTCTCGTCCGCACCTTCCTCCCCGCGGAGGGCGGGGAGCGGCAGGAGGTGGTGGGGGCGAGATGCCAGCTCGCCTCCAGCCTCTACGAGGCCGAGGTGGTGACCCCCTCGCGCGTCGTCGTCCCCAACTTCGGCCCGCAGTCGCCGCGGATCACCGCCACCTGCCAGGCCGGCGATCTCGTCGGCACCGGCAGCACCCGCATCGTCACCCGCTGGCAGCAGTCGCCCTGGGGCTGGGGGCCGTCTCCCCTGTACGGGCCGACGCCCTGGATGTGGGGCGGCCCCTGGGGCTGGTACGATCCGGCCATCCCCGTCTCCGACTATCCGAACCTCATCGTCACCATGACCCGCCCGTGACCCCTGCGCCGGGCGGCCATTTCTTGACAGAGAGTTAAAGAAATTTATGAATCCATTTAATATCAATGACTTGCTTATAGTTTCGCGCGCGAAATCGGTGGCCGCCTGATGCCGCCGCGCGGTTTCGAGACGCCCCGGGAAGGCGGCCTCGGCCTCCGGGCGATCGCCTCCGCCTCCGGCCTCTCGATCAGCCTCCTGCCCAACGGCTGCCTCTTCGCCATCGAGCATGCGCACGACCGAGGCCGCACCCTCGTCAGCCAGATCCTCGGCTCGCCGCTCGACGGCGGCATCGCCCGCCTGCTCCTGCGGGTCGGCCCGGCGGTGGCCGAGGCGGTCGGCCCCGGCGCCCGCGTCTCGGTCGGCGCGGGGGAGGACCGCTTCGTCTGGGAAGGCGCGACCGCCGGCCTCCGCCACCGCGCCACCCTCTGGCTCCACCCCCGCCTGCCCCTCTGGCTCTGGCGCCTCGAGCTCGCCAACCCGGGCCGCGAGCCCGTCACGGCGCGCGCGACTCTGGTCCAGGACCTCGGCCTCGGCTCCCGCGGCTTCGTGACCGGCAACGAGGCCTATGCCTCGCAGTACCTCGACCACCACATCGCCGCCCACCCCGCCTTCGGCCCGGTGGTGATGAGCCGGCAGAACCTCGCCCAGGCCGGCGCCCATCCCTGGGTCGCCCACGGCTGCCTCGAGGGCGCCGCCGCCTTCGCCACCGACGCGATGCAGCTCCTCGGCCCCGCCTACCGCGACTCCGGCCGGATCGGCCCCGGCCTGCCGGGCGAACGGCTGCAGCACGAGGTCGCCTGCCCGATGCTCGAGGCCCCTGCCCTGACCATCGGGCCCGGCGGCGAGGCGGGCCTGACCTTCTTCGCCCTCTACGAGCCCGACCACCCGCTCGCCTCGGGCGAGGCCGACCTCGCCCGGCTCGACCTCGCCCGCGAGGCGCTCGCCGACTTCCGCCCCCGCCCGGTGCCCCTCGCCCCGCCGCCGCGGAGCCTGCTGCAGGACGCCGCGCCCCTCGCCGGCGAGCCGCTGGGCGAGGCGGAGGTCGCCGCCCGCTACCCCGGGCGGATGCTCGAGGAGCGGGCGGAGGGCCGGCTCCTCTCCTTCTTCCTGCCGGAGGGCGCCCTCAACCGCCACGTCGTGCTGCGCGAGAAGGAGCGGACCCTCGCCCGGCGGCACGGCGCGATCCTGCGCACCGGCCAGGGGATGCTGCCCGACGAGACGACCATGTGCGCGACCGCCTGGATGCACGGGGTCTTCGCCTCGCTCCTCTCGCTCGGCAACACCTCCTTCCACCGGCTCTTCTCGGCGTCGCGCGACCCCTACAACATCACCCGCTCCGGCGGCCTGCGCATCCTGATCGAGCAGGAGGGCGGCTGGCGGCTGCTGGCCGAGCCCTCGGTCTTCGAGATGGGGCTGAGCGACTGCCGCTGGATCTACCGCCTCGCCGGCCGGACCGTCACCGTGCGGCTGGTCGCCGCCGGCGACGCGCCGGCGCTGCAGTGGCGGATCGCGGTCGAGGGCGCGCCCTGCCGCTTCCTCGTCTTCGGCGGGCTGGTGCTCGGCGAGCGCGAGCTCGAACAGGCGGGGCGGGTGGAGATCGACGCCGGGGCGCGGCGGATCGCCTTCCGGCCGGACCCGGCCTCGCTCTGGGGCCAGCGGTATCCGCGGGCAGTCTATCATCTGGTGACCAGCACGCCCGGCGCCGTCGAGGCGATCGGCGGGGACGAGCTGCTGCATCCGGACGGGATCGCCCGTGGCGGCGCCTTCGTCGCGCTGCGGACGCGGCCGACGGATGCCCTCGCCTTCGCGGTGGTCGGCGCGCTGGCCGACCCGGAGGAGGCGGAGCGGCTCGCGGCGCGGCACGCCCGGGGGGTGGACGAGGCGGCGAGCCTCGCGCCGGCGACGGACTACTGGGGGCACCTCGTGCGCTGCCTGCGGCTCGAGGGCGAGGCGGTGGCGGGGGTGGCGGCGGCGATGCCATGGCTGGCGCAGAACGCGATGGTGCACCTGACCGTGCCGCACGGGCTCGAGCAGTCGGGGGGCGCGGCCTGGGGGACGCGGGACGTCTGCCAGGGGCCGGTCGAGTTCCTGCTCGCCTTCGAGCACGACGCGCCGGTGCGGGAGATCCTGCGGATCGTCTTCGCGGAGCAGCAGGAGGGGCGGGGGGACTGGCCGCAGTGGTTCATGCTCGAGCCCTATGCGCAGATCAGAGACCGGCACAGCCATGGGGACGTGATCGTCTGGCCGCTGAAGGCGCTCTGCGACTATGTGGAGGCGACGGGGGATTTCGGGTTCCTCGACGAGCCGGTGGCCTGGCGGCGGGAGGAGGATTTCGCGGCGACGGAGCGGCGGGATCCGGTGGCGGCGCATGTGGCGAAGCTGGTCGCGACGGTACGGGAGCGGTTCATCCCGGGGACGCGGCTCATCCGCTACGGCGAGGGGGACTGGAACGACTCGCTGCAGCCGGCCGATCCGAGGATGCGGGACTGGATGGTGTCGAGCTGGACGGTGGCGCTGCTCTTCCAGCAGCTGAGCCGGTATGCCGAGGTGCTGGAGCGGGCCGGGCGGAGCGGTGCGGCGGCGGAGACGGCGGGGCTGGCCGCGGCGGTGCGGGAGGACTTCCACCGGCACCTGGTCCGGGACGGGACGGTGGCGGGCTATGCGCTCTTCGATGCCGAGGGGGGCGAGCCGGAGCTGCTGCTGCATCCGTCGGATCGGCGGACGGGCCTGAGCTATTCGCTGCTGCCGATGACGCGGGGGATCATCGGGGGGATCTTCGACGAGGGGCAGGCGCGGCGTCATCTGGAGATCATCCGGCAGCATCTGCTCTTTCCGGACGGGGCGCGGCTGATGGACCGGCCGGTGGCCTATCGCGGCGGGCCGGAGAAGGTGTTCCGGCGGGCGGAGTCGGCGGCCTTCTTCGGGCGGGAGATCGGGCTCATGTATGTGCATGCCCATCTCCGCTACGGGGAGGCGATGGCGGCGCTCGGGGAGGCGGAGGCGGTCTGGGAGGCGCTCGAGGTGGCGAACCCGGTGGGGGTGGCGGAGCGGGTGGCGAATGCGGCGCGGCGGCAGCGGAATGCGTACTTCAGCAGCAGCGACGCGGCCTTTCCGGACCGGTATCGGGCCAGTGCGGAGTGGGAGCGGGCGCGGGCGGGGACGGTGGCGGCGGAAGGGGGGTGGCGGGTCTATTCGAGCGGGCCGGGGCTCTATGCCAACCTGCTCCTGCGGCACGCCTTCGGCATCCGGCGGCGGTTCGGGGAGCGGGTGGTGGCGCCGGTGCT
>NZ_CALLYO010000106.1 GCF_937858865.1 uncultured Amaricoccus sp.
AACCGGGTGACGGAGATCGCCG
This sequence comes from uncultured Amaricoccus sp., assembly GCF_937858865.1. Classification (GTDB taxonomy): domain Bacteria; phylum Pseudomonadota; class Alphaproteobacteria; order Rhodobacterales; family Rhodobacteraceae; genus Amaricoccus. The sequence continues at coordinate 23 of NZ_CALLYO010000106.1, forward strand.
CCCGCTTCGGCGACCTGCCCGGCCCGGCGCGGGCGCTCGTCGAGGGAACCGCCGGCTGCTCGACCTTCCTCGCCGGCCTCATCGAGCGCGAGGCGGACTGGCTGCGCGCGGCGCTCGACACCCCACTGGAGGACACGCTGGCCGCGACGCTGGCCGCGATGCCGGCCGAGGGCACGGCGGCGCTCGCCGACTCGCTGCGCATCGCCCGCGGGCGGGTCGCGCTCCTGACCGCGCTCGCCGACCTCGGCGGCGCCTGGGGGCTCGCGGAGGTGACCGGCGCGCTGACCGCGCTCGCCGACCACGCCGTCGGGCTCGGGCTCGCCGCCCTCGTCGCCGAAGAGATCGCCCGCGGCAAGATCCCCGGCGCGACCGAGGCCGACATCGCCGAGGCGGCCGGCATGTTCGTCCTCGCCATGGGCAAGATGGGAGCGGGCGAGCTCAACTATTCCTCCGACATCGACCTCATCGTCCTCTTCGACGAAAGCCGCCACGACCCGGACGACTATGCCGACGTGCGCAAGGCTTTCATCCGCGTCACCCAGCGTCTGGTAAAACTCCTCTCCGAGGTCACCGCCACCGGCTACGTCTTCCGCGTCGACCTGCGCCTGCGCCCCGACCCCTCGGTCACGCCGGTCTGCATCGCCTCCGACCCCGCCGAGCATTATTACGAGAGCGTCGGCCGCACCTGGGAGCGCGCCGCCTACATCAAGGCCCGCCCCTGCGCCGGCGCCATCGCCGCCGGCGAGGCCTTCCTCGCCCGCCTCCACCCCTTCATCTGGCGGCGCCACCTCGACTTCGCCGCCATCGAGGACGCCCAGGACATCCGCCAGCGCATCCGCGCCCACAAGGGCCTCGCCGGCCCGCTCAAGCTCCCCGGCCACGACATCAAGCTCGGCCAGGGCGGCATCCGCGACATCGAGTTCTTCACCCAGACCCGCCAGCTCATCACCGGCGGCCGCGACGAGGGCCTGCGCCAGCGTCAGACCCTCGCCGCCCTCTCGGCCCTCGCCGACAAGGGCTGGGTCGACCGCGAGGCCGCCGGGACGCTATCGGCCGCCTACGTCGCCCACCGCGAGCTCGAGCATCGGCTGCAGATGCTCGAGGACGCACAGACCCAGCGGCTGCCGGAGAGCCCGGAGGAGATGGCGCGCCTCGCCGACTTCTGCGACCGGCCGCTCGCCGGGATGGAGGAGGAGATCCGCGCCCGCCTCGAGACGGTGAAGGCGCTGACCGAGCCCTTCTTCCTCCCCGAGGAGCGCAGCACCGAAGCCCCCTCCCCCGAGGCCGTCTTCGCCGACCCGGCGAGCGCCGAGGCCACGATGGCCGCCTGGCGCCGCCTGCCCGCCCTCCGCAGCGAGCGCGCCCGCGGCATCTTCCGCCGCCTCGAGCCCGAGCTCCTCCGCCGCATGGCGAGCGCCGCCAGCCCCGACGCCGCCCTCGCCTCGCTCGACGCCTTCCTCTCCCGCCTCCCCGCCGGCGTGCAGATCTTCTCGCTGATGCAGGCCAACCCGCCGCTCCTCGACCTCCTGATCGACATCTGCGGCAGCGCGCCCGAGCTCGCCCGCCACCTCGGCGCCAACGCCGGCGTCCTCGACGCCGTCATCAGCGCCGACTTCTACCGCCCGCTCCACAGCGCCTCCGAGCTGCGCGCCCAGCTCGCCGAGCGCCTGCGCACCGCGCCCGACTACGAGGGCGCCCTCAACGCCGCCCGGGTCTGGATGCGCGAGCGCCACTTCCGCATCGGCGTCCACCTGCTGCGCGGCCTCGCCGAGCCTGAGGAGGCCGCCGCCGCCTACTCCGCCGTCGCGGAGGCCGTCCTCGGCGCGCTCTGGCCGGTCACGATCGCCGACTTCGCCATCCGCCACGGCCCCCCGCCCGGCGCCGGGGCGGCCGTCGTGGCCATGGGCAAGCTCGGCTCGCGCGAGATGACCGTCTCCTCCGACCTCGACCTCATCGTCATCTACGACGCGCAAGGGGCGGAGACCTCCGAGGGCCGCCGCCCGCTGCCGGTCACCACCTACTACGCCCGGCTCACCCAGGCGCTCATCTCCGCCCTCTCCGCCCCCACCGCCGAGGGCATCCTCTACAGGGTCGACATGCGGCTGCGCCCGTCAGGCCGCTCCGGCCCGGTCGCCACCGCGCTCGCCGCCTTCCGCCGCTACCAGGCCGAGGAGGCCTGGACCTGGGAGCATCTCGCGCTCACCCGCGCCCGCGTCGTCGCCGGGCCGGCCGCCCTCGGCGAGGAGGTGCACGCCACGATCGCCGCCGTCCTCGCCCGCCCGCACGACCCGGCCAAGGTCGTCGCCGACGCCGCCGACATGCGCCGCCGCCTCGCCGAGGCGCAGGAGGCCGCCGCCGCCGACCCCTGGGAGGTGAAGCTCGGCCCCGGCCGGATGATGGACATCGAGCTCCTCGCCCAGACCGGCGCCCTCCTCCACCCGCCGGCCGGCACCCGCAGCCCGAAGCGGATGCTCGCCCGCCTCGGCAAGGCGGGCTGGATCGCCCCTACCGACGCCGCCTTCCTCGCCGCCGCCCTCGGCCGGCTCGCCGATCTGCAGCAGATCCTCCGCCTCGCCAGCGACCGCACCATCGACCCCGCCGCCGGCGGCGCCGGCCTCGTCCGCCTGGTCCTCGCCGCCACCGGCGAGCCCGACCTCGACACCCTCCGCCGCACCCTCGCCACCGACGCCGACCGCGCCGCCGCCATCATCGCCGCCCGGCTCGCCACCCCATGACAGAGGAGACACCCATGCCCGACGCCAAGGTCCTGCTCATCACCGGCGCCTCCAGCGGCATCGGGCTGGCGACCGCCCGCGCCGCCGCCGCGCGCGGCTGGCGCCTGGCGCTCGCCGCCCGCTCGCGCGACCGTCTCGAGGATTTCGTTGCCGACGCCGGTCCCGACGTCGCCCTGGCCATCCGCACCGACGTCACCGACCCCGCCGACCAGGAGCGCATGGCCGAGGCGGCGGTCGCGCGCTTCGGCCGCATCGACGCGGTCTTCGCCAACGCCGGCATCGGCGGCGTGCCCGGCGGCTTCTCCGCCGCCCCGCCGGAGAGCTGGCGCGCCATGGTCGAGACCAACATCCTCGGCGTCGCCTATACCCTGCGCGCCACGCTGCCGCACGTGAAGGCCGCGCGCGGCCACGTGCTCATCACCGGTTCGGTCGCCGGCCGCCGCACGCTGGCGGGGTCGATGTACTCCGCCACCAAGTGGGCGGTGACCGCCATCGGCTACGGCCTGCGCGAGGAGCTGCGCGGCACCGGCGTTCGCGTCACCCTGATCGAGCCCGGCACGGTCGACACCCCGTTCTTCGACGCCCCGAGGCCCGAGGGCCTGATGCCGGAGGACGTGGCACGAGCCGTCCTCTACGCCCTGGAGCAACCCCCGACGGTCGACGTGCACGAGCTGACCGTGCTTCCCACGCCGCCCCTCGCCTGATGCTGCCCATCGTCTTCCATCCCGACTATGTCGCGCCGCCCCGCCGCGGCCACCCCTTCCCGATGTCGAAGTACGGCTACCTGCGCGACGCGCTCGTCGCCCGCCGCCTGCTGCCCGCCGCCGGGGGCTTTCTCGCCCCCGCCGCGGCGAGCGTCGCCCGGGTCGCCGCCGTGCACGCCCTTCCCTACGTCGAGCGGGTGGCGAACCAGACGCTCGACGCCGCCGAGGAGCGCGCCATCGGCCTGCCCAACACCGCCGCCGTCGCCCGCCGCGGCTTCCTCTCGGCCGCCGGGACGCTCCTCGCCGCGCGGCTCGCGCTCGAGCAGGGGATCGCCTGCAACATGGCCGGCGGCTCGCACCACGCCGGCCCGGATGGCGGGGCGGGCTTCTGCGTCTTCAACGACGTCGCCGTCGCGGCGCAGGCACTGCTCGACGAGGGCATCGCCGCCCGAATCCTCGTCATCGACTGCGACGTGCACCAGGGCGACGGCACCGCCCGCATCTTCGCCGGTCGCCCCGAGGTCCTCACCCTCTCGCTCCACGCCGAGCGCAACTACCCGGCTGAGAAGGCCCGCTCGGACCTCGACCTGCCGCTCCCCGACGGCCTCGGCGACCGCGCCTATCTCGAGGCCCTCGCCCAGGCCCTCGCCGCGGTCGCCGCCTTCCGGCCGGCGATCGCCTTCTACAATGCCGGCGTCGATCCGCATGCCGGAGACCGGCTCGGCCGGCTCGCGCTCAGCGACGCCGGGCTCCGCGCCCGCGACCGGCTGGTGACCGAATGGGCCCGCCGCCGGCGGCTGCCGCTCGCCTGCGTGCTCGGCGGCGGCTACGACAGCGATCCGGCCCGGCTCGCCGCGGGCCACGCCCTCCTCTTCGAGGAGGCCGCGCGCGTCGCCGCCTGAAGCGCGCTTGACGGCCCCGCCCCCCGCCCACTACCGAAGCACATGGACACGCGCTTGCAGATCGGCTGCTGGATCGGCCTCCCGAGCCCGGAGGCGGCCGAGATCGTCGGCGGCACCGGCTTCGACTTCGCGATCGTCGACCTCGAGCACGGCGTCGCCGGCATGGAGACGGCGATCCGCATGATGATGGCGCTGACCGCCACCGGCACGCCGCCCTTCGTGCGCATCCCCGAGCCGAGCGACGGCTGGATCAAGCGCGCGCTCGACGCCGGCGCCGCCGGCGTCATCGTCCCGCGCGTCGAGGACGCGGGCACCGCCCGGCGGCTCGCCGGCTTCGCGACCTACGGGCCCGAGGGACGCCGCGGCGAGGGCACGGCCGTCGCGCGCGGCGCCCGCTGGGGCCGCGACGCCGGCGGCTACCGCAGCCGCTGGCGCGAGACGGGCGGGCTGGTGCTGCAGATCGAATCGCCGGCCGGCCTCGCCGTCGCCGCCGAGATCGCCGCCGTCCCCGGCGTCACCCAGCTCTTCTTCGGCCCGTCCGACTTCTCCGCCTGCCTCGGGGCCGAGCTCGCCGACCCGCGCGTCGCCGAGGCCGCCCGCGAGGTGGCGCGCATCGCCCGCGCCGCCGGCCGCGAGGCGGGGACGGTCACCTTCCCGGGCTCGGGCTTCGCCGAGCTCGCCGCCATGGGATACACGCACGTCCTCGGCGCGTCGGACATCGCGCTTCTCGTCCCGGCGCTCGACGCGCATCTCGAGGCCGCCCGTCGCGAGCTCGGCCGTGGCCAAGGGTGAGCTCGCCTGCGATCCGCGCGGGCTGATCCTCGAGGCCTACCGCATGCAGCTCACGCCCGAGGACGCGCGGACCATCTTCCTCGACTGGGCGCTCGGGCCGGAGGCGGGCGAGGCCGGCGCGATCGCCGAGCTCCTCGCCCACTACGCCGCCCGCCAGCCCGACCATCCGATGTCCGCCGTCCTGCGCGCCGCCGCCGCTGAGACGGCGCCGACGCCCGGCCGGCGCGGCGGCTATCGGGCTCGGCGCCGCTGACCGGCCCTTCTCCAGGTGAATTGTCCGGTCCTGTCGCGCGCGCCGCACGCGTTAGGCATGAATCTCGACTGAATCGGGGGATTCCCAAAGGCGGGTGTTTCTGATTCCC
>NZ_CALLYO010000107.1 GCF_937858865.1 uncultured Amaricoccus sp.
GCTGCCGGCGGATCGGCCAGCGCCCCCTCGACCCGCCCGCCCGGCGCGGCAACCAGCGCCACCCGCAGCGCATCGGCGTCGGCGCGCAGCGCGAAGCCCGCGAGCGCCGCCGGGCGCGCCGCCAGCGGCGGCTCCGGCCCGAGGACCAGCGCCTGGATGGCGGGGGCATCGAACGGCGGGTGCAGGAACAGCTCGCTCAAGATCGCCAGGTCTCCATTGCCGTCTCCATTGCGGTCTCCATTGCCGTCTCCGTTGACTTTCCGCCGGCGCCGGGTGATCCGTCCGCGCCCTTGCCTCGTAGCATCGGCACCGAGGCCTTGACAGGTAGCCGATGATGACGAGCGGGCACGCGCCCACGGCGATGATCGCCGACTATGCCGCCGGCGCGCTCTCCTGCGGAATGAGCCTCGTCGTCGCCAGCCACCTGACCTACTGCCCCTGCTGCCGCGACAAGGCGGCGCGCCTCGAGGCGCTCGGCGGCGCGCTCCTCTGCTGCGGCAAGCCGGTCGACCCCGCGCCGAGCTGCCTCGAGCGCGCCCTCGCCCGGATCGAGGCGCCGGCCGCGCCCGCCCCCGCCGCCGAGCCGCGCGACCCGCCGCTCCCCCGCCCGCTCTGCCGCCTCGCGCCGCGCGACGGCGACATCCGCTGGCAGCCCGTCGCGCCCGGCCTCGCCGCCTTCTGGCTCGACGGCTTCCCCGGCGAGCGCGTCGGCCTGCTGCGCGCCCGTCCCGGCACGCCGGTCGCGGCCGGCGGCCCCCCCGCCGCCGCGCTGGTGATCCGCGGCGCCCTGCGCCAGGGCCGGCACATCTGGCACCCCGGCGAGCTCGCCTTCCCGGCCGGCCCCGAGGCGCCCGAGGCCACCGGCGCCCAGGCCTGCCTCTGCCTTGCCGTGCGGCCGGAGCCGCCGCCCGGCTGACCCTCAGCCATTGACGTCGACCACCACCCGCCCCTGCACCCGCCCCTTCAGGATCTCCGCCCCGAGCGCCGGCAGGTCGGCCAGCACCGCCGGCCGCACCATCGTCTCGAGCAGTTCGAGGTCGAGATCGCGCACCAGCCGCGCCCAGGCCCGCTGCCGGTTCTCGAACGGCTGCAGCACGCTGTCGATGCCGAGCAGGCTCACCCCGCGCAGCAGGAAGGGGATGATCGAGAGCGGCACCTCCGCGCCTCCGGCATTGCCGACCGCCGCCGCCGCCGCGCGGTACTTGAGCTGCCTGGTCACCCGCGCCAGCACGCTGCCGCCCACCGCATCGACGCACCCCGCCCAGGTCTCCGACTCGAGCACCCGCTCCGCCGGGCCGGCCAGCTCCGCCCGGGGCACGATCCGCCGCGCCCCGAGCCGCCGCAGGTAGCCCTCGGCCTCCGGCCGCCCGGTCACCGCCGCCACCTCGTAGCCGAGCCGCGCCAGCACCGCCACCGCCACCGACCCCACGCCGCCCGCCGCGCCCGTCACCAGCACCGGCCCCTTCTCCGGCGCGAGCCCGTGCCCCTCGAGCGCCATCACCGCCAGCATCGCGGTCAGCCCGGCCGTCCCGATCGCCATCGCCTGGCGCAGCGTCAGCCCCTCGGGCAGCGGCACCAGCCAGTCCGCCTTGGCCCGCGCCCGCTGGGCATAGCCGCCCCAGTGCGCCTCGCCCACCCGCCAGCCGGTCAGCACCACCGGATCGCCCGGCCGGTAGCGCGGATCGTCCGACGCCTCCACCCGCCCGGCGAAGTCGATCCCCGGCACGTGCGGATACTTCCGCACCAGCCCCGCCCCCGGCCCGAGGCAGAGCCCGTCCTTGTAGTTCAGCGTCGACCAGTCGACCGCGACCGTCACCTCGCCCTCGGGCAGGTCGGCGAGCCCGATCTCGCGCACCTCCGCGCGGGTCCGCTTCTCCGCATCCCGCTCGACCACGATCGCCCGGAAGCCCATGGCCCGTCCCTCCCGCCTGTGAGGCGCCAAGGCTCCGGCGCGCGCCCGGCCTTGTCAAACGCAAACCTCGGGGCCGCCGCGGTTCTTGCCGACGGCGCCCGGCGAGCCTACCTCGGGATGAACGGGGAGGTGCGAAGATGAGCCGGGCATTCGTGAAGGAAGACGACGGTGCGCGTCCCGAGGCGCTGCCCGAGCTCCCGGTCAGCCCCCACCCCAACCTCGTCACCGCGCGCGGCCTGCGCCTGATCGGCGAGCGGCTGGCCGAGATCGAGGCCGCC
>NZ_CALLYO010000108.1 GCF_937858865.1 uncultured Amaricoccus sp.
GAGCGCAGGATGTATTCCTGGATCGAGGCGCGGATCCACCACATCGCATAGGTGGCGAGGCGGAAGCCCTTGTCCGGATCGAACCGCTTCACCGCCTGCATCAGCCCGACGTTCGCTTCCGAGATGACCTCGGCGGTCGGCAGGCCGTAGCCGCGGTAGCCCATGGCGATCTTGGCGGCGAGGCGCAGGTGGCTGGTGACCAGCTTGTGCGCGGCCTCCTTGTCGCCATGGTCCACCCAGGCCTTGGCGAGCATGAATTCCTCCTCCGGCTCCAGCATCGGGAAGCGGCGGATCTCCTGCATGTAGCGCGCCAGGCCCTGTTCGGGGGAAGGCGCGGGCAACCTTTCGTAGGCCAATGGCACCCTTTCTCGCGGAGCCGGCCGCTCCGCACGCGTCTTTACCGGTCGTTATAGGATACCTTCTGTTCGTTGCACACCGCCGGTTCGTTACAATTTCGCAAGGTCGCGAGCAGAGCTTCGAGGTCGGCGGGGAGGGGCGACGCGAAGGTGAGCCGGGCGCCGGTGATCGGGTGGACGAAGCCGAGGCTCGCGGCGTGGAGCGCCTGGCGCGGGAAGGCGGCGAGGGGCCCGGCGGCGCGGCGGCGGCCGTAGACCGGGTCGCCGACGAGCGGGTGGCCGGCGAAGGCCATGTGGACGCGAATCTGGTGGGTGCGGCCGGTCTCGAGGCGGCACTCGACGAGGGCGGCGACGGGCCTCTTCGCCGGGCCGAAGCGCTCGAGGACGCGGGCGCGGGTCACGGCCGGCTTGCCGGCTTTGCTGAGCACGGTCATCCGCTTGCGGTCGCCGGGGTGGCGGCCGATGCGGCCCTCGACGCGGAGCACGCCGCCCGGCTCCCAGCCGATGCCCGCGAGATGGGCGAGGCGGGGGTCGGCGGGGTCGGGCGCGCCGTGGGTCACGGCGAGATAGCGCCGCTCGAGGTCGTGGGCGGCGAACTGGCGGGCGAGGCCGTGGTGGGCGAGGTCGGACTTGGCCACCACGAGGAGGCCCGAGGTTTCCTTGTCGATGCGGTGGACGATGCCGGGGCGGAGCCGCCCGCCGATGCCGGAGAGGGTGCCGCCGCAGTGGTGCAGGAGCGCGTTGACCAGGGTGCCGTCGGGCGCACCCGGCGCGGGGTGCACGACGAGGCCGGCCGGCTTGTCGACGACGATGAGGTCGGCGTCCTCGTAGACGATGTCGAGCGGGATCGCCTCGGGCGCGGCACTGATCGGCCGCGGGCGCGGGAGGGTGATGACGACCTCGCTTCCAGCCGGCAGCCGGAGGCGGGCATCGTCGAGGATCGCGCCGCCGGCATCGGCCACCGCACCCTCGGCGATCAGCGCCTGGATGCGCGAGCGGCTGAGGCCCGAGGCCTCGGGCACGGAGGCGGCGAGCGCCTTGTCGAGGCGGTCCTCGACGGCGATGACCACCGCGAGCGCCGCCGTTCCGTCGTCCGCGCTCATGGCCGGGCTTGCGCGCTGCGCACGCGAAACGCAGGTGAATGGATTGATATTGCTTGATTCATTTTCGGTTCAATCGGGCCTCGGGACTCCAGCACATAGGTCACGGATCGCACGGATCATCTGGATGATACGCCGTCGGCGCGAATGCCTCGCGCCCGCGTTAACGGATCAATCCCGACTCTTTCAGATGCAATACGGATTCCATACGGATCCCATATGCGTTCCAGATCGAGCGAATCCTCGTAAACCATTGCCACGAAACAATTCGGCCAGAGCCGCTCAGATCGCCTCGATCTCGATGAGAAGGTCCTTGGCGTCGACCTGCGAGCCCGGCTGGGCGTGCAGCGCCTTCACGCGGCCGGCGCGGTCGGCGTAGAGGCCGGTCTCCATCTTCATCGCCTCGACGGTGAGCAGCAGGTCGCCCGCCTGCACCGGCTGGCCGTCCTTGACCGCGACGCTCGCGATCACGCCGGGCATCGGGGCGGCGACATGGGCGGGGTTGCCCGGCTCGGCCTTCGGGCGGCGGGGCGCGGCGGCCTGCGCCTTGCGGTCGGGCACGCGCACCGTGCGCGGCTGGCCGTTCAGCTCGAAGAAGACGCGCACGTCGCCCTCGGCGTTGGTCTCGCCGACGGTCTGCAGGCGGACCTCGATGGTCTTGCCGGGGTCGATCTCGACCGAGATCTCCTGCCCGGGCTGCATGCCGTAGAAATAGACCGGGGTCGGCAGCGTCCTGACCGGGCCGTAGTCGCGGTGGCGGTTGAAATAGTCGCTGAAGACCTTGGGATACATCAGGTATCCGTTGAAGTCCTCGTCGTCGATCGCCTCGCCCTCGCGGGTGAGCTTGCGCGCCTCGGTGCGCAGCGCGTCGAGGTCGGCGGGCGGCATCACCGCGCCGGGGCGGCCGGTCATCGGCGGCTCGCCCTTCAGCACCTTGCTCTGCAGCGCCGCCGGCCAGCCGCCGGGGGGCTGGCCGAGGTTGCCCTTCATCATGTCGACGACGCTCTCGGGGAAGGCGACCTCAGTCTGCGGGTCCTCGACCTGGGCGCGGGTGAGGTTCTGCGCCACCATCACCAGCGCCATGTCGCCGACCACCTTGGACGAGGGCGTGACCTTCACGATGTCGCCGAACATGCGGTTCACCTCGGCGTACATATGTGCGACCTCGTGCCAGCGCTCCTCGAGCCCCATCGAGCGGGCCTGCGCCTTGAGGTTGGTGAACTGGCCGCCCGGCATCTCGTGCAGGTAGACCTCGGAGGCGGGTGCCTTCAGCCCGGCCTCGAAGGCGGCATACTGGTTGCGGACCGCCTCCCAGTAGTCGGAGAGCTGGCGGATCGCCTCGATGTCGAGGCCGGTGTCGCGTTCGGTGCGCATCAGCGCCTCGACGATCGAGCCGAGGCAGGGCTGCGAGGTGTGGCCGGAGAAGCTGTCCATCGCGGCGTCGACCGCGTCCACGCCGGCGCGGGAGGCGGCGAGGATGCTCGCCGCGGCGATGCCGCTGGTGTCGTGGGTGTGGAAGTGGATGGGCAGGCCCACCTCCTCCTTCAGGGTCTTGACCAGCGTGAAGGCGGCGGCGGGCTTGAGGAGGCCGGCCATGTCCTTGATGCCGAGGACGTGGGCGCCGGCGCGGCCGAGCTCCCTGGCCATGGCGACATAGTAGGCGAGATCGTACTTCGAGCGCGCCGGGTCGGCGAGATCGCCCGTGTAGCAGATCGCCGCCTCGCAGATCTTGCCCGATTCGATCACCGCGTCCATCGCGACGCGCATGTTCTCGACCCAGTTGAGCGAGTCGAAGACGCGGAAGACGTCGACGCCCGACTTCGCCGCCTGGGCGACGAAGGTCTGCACCACGTTGTCGGGGTAGTTGGTGTAGCCGACGCCGTTCGAGGCCCGCAGCAGCATCTGCGGCATGAGGTTCGGCATCGCCGCGCGCAGGTCGCGCAGGCGCTGCCAGGGGCATTCCTGCAGGAAGCGGTAGGCGACGTCGAAGGTCGCGCCCCCCCAGCATTCGACCGAGAAGAGCTGCGGCAGCATGTGGGCGTAGGCCGGCGCCACGCAGATCATGTCGTAGGAGCGCATGCGCGTGGCGAGGAGGCTCTGGTGGCCGTCGCGCATAGTGGTGTCGGTGACGAGGAGGCGCTCCTGCCCCAGCATCCAGTCGGCGACGGCCTTGGCGCCCTTCTCCTCGAGGAGCTGGCGGGTGCCGGGGGGCGGCGCATCGGCCGGGACCACGGGCGGCTTCGGCGGCCGGGCCTCGGCCGGCGGGCGGGGGCGGCCGGCGGTCTCCGGGTGGCCGTTGACGGTGATGTCGGCGATGTAGGTGAGGATCTTCGTCGCCCGGTCGCGCGGCTGGCTGAAGTGCATGAGCCCGGGCGTCGTGTCGATGAACCGGGTGGTGTAGGAGCCGTCGAGGAAGGTCGGGTGCTTGAGCAGGTTCTGCACGAAGGCAACGTTGGTCGAGACGCCGCGGATGCGGAACTCACGGAGCGCCCGGTCGAGGCGGGCGATTGCCATCTCGGGCGTCGGCGCCCAGGCGGTGATCTTCTCGAGGAGCGAATCGTAGTAGCGCGTGATGACGGCGCCCGAGTAGGCGGTGCCGCCGTCGAGGCGGATGCCGTGGCCGGTGGCGCCGCGGTAGGCGGTGATGCGGCCGTAGTCGGGGATGAAGTTGTTCTGCGGGTCCTCGGTGGTGATGCGGCACTGGATAGCGTGGCCGTTGAGGGTGATGTCGGCCTGGCTCGCCTTGCCGGTCGCCTCGGCGATGGTGGCGCCCTCCTCGATGAGGATCTGGGCGCGGACGATGTCGATGCCGGTGACTTCCTCGGTCACCGTGTGCTCGACCTGGACGCGGGGGTTGACCTCGATGAAGTAGAAGTCGCCAGAGTCGCG
>NZ_CALLYO010000109.1 GCF_937858865.1 uncultured Amaricoccus sp.
TCGTCCAGAAGATCACCTCATCCCGCCCTCAGCCAGCCCTGTCGTGTAGTGTGCCCGGTGTTCATGGAGGCGCGCGGCTTGGCGAGATCATGTCCCGCGACGTGGTGTAGCTGACGCGTGGTCAGGCGAGCGTTCCGGCGGTGCCGGGGCTGGCCAGCATCGTGGTTGCTGCGAGGCTGGCGCGGGGAGTGTGGCGGATCGCGGGGTCGGGATCCAGCGCCATGTAGCGGCGGCCCTGGGCGGCCCAGTCGTTGTGCTGCTCGAGGAGGACGGCGCCGACGAGGCGGAGGATGGCGGCCTCGTTGGGGAAGACGCCGACGACGTCGGTGCGGCGCTTGATCTCGGCGTTGGTGCGCTCGATCGGGTTGGTTGAGCCGATCTTCGGCCAGTGGGCGGGGGGCAGGCGCTTGTAGGCGAGCACGTCGGTCTCGGCCTCGTCCATGCGCTGGCTGAGCTTCGGGATCCGGTCGCGGAGCTGGTCGGAGACGCGGCGCCACTCGCGGTGCGCGGCCTCCGGGGTCTCCTCGGCGAAGGCGGCGCCGATGAAGGCGGCGATCAGCTTGCGGCCGCTCTTCGCGCCGTGGGCCCGGGCATTCCTGAGGAAGTGCACGCGGCAGTGCTGCCACGAGGTCGAGAGCACCCGGGCGACCGCGGCCTTGATGCCCTCGTGGGCGTCGGAGATGACGAGCTCGACCCCGGAGAGGCCGCGGGCGACCAGCTTGCGGAGGAACTCGGTCCAGAAGGTTGCGGCCTCCGAGGGACCGACATCGAGCCCCAGCACCTCGCGCTGGCCGTCGGCGTTGACGCCGATGGCCAGGATCGCCGCCACCGAGACCACCCGGCCGTGCCGGTGCACCTTGAGCCAGGTCGCGTCGATCCAGACGTAGGGGCAGGGCCCCTCGAGCGGGCGGTTCAGGAAGGCCTGCACCCGCGTGTCGATCTCGCCGCAGAGCCGGCTCACCTGGCTCTTCGAGACGCCGCCCATGCCGAGAGCGCGCACCAGGCTGTCGACCGAGCGCGTCGACACCCCTGGATGTAGGCCTCCTGGATCACTGCCGTCAGCGCCTTCTCGGCCGCGCGGCGCGGGTCGAGGAAGCCCGGGAAGCAGCTGCCCTTGCGGAGCTTCGGGATGCGGAGCGCCACCGTGCCGGCACGGGTCTCCCAATCGCGGTCACGATAGCCGTTGCGCTGGACGAGGCGCAGCCCGCTCCGCTCGCCGAGCGCGGCGCCGGTGATCGCGCCCACCTCCATCTCCATCAGTCGCTTCGCGGCGAAGCCGATCATCTCCCGGAGGAAATCGGCATCGGGGGCCTTCTCGACCAGGTTCTGCAAGTCCATCATGTCGTCGGTCATCGGGGAAGCCTCGGGTTCGCGTTGGTCTCGCAACCCCGCACCCTACCGGACGAACCCGATGACCGCCCGCGCGTCAGCTACACCACCTCCCGGGACGGGACCCGGGGTTGGCGAGGGCGGCGGAATGGATTCTTCTGGGAGGACTTGTCCTCGCCAAAGGAGCGTCCTGTTGGATCAGAAGACCGCCACCGCCCTCTAAATAGAAACTGGCACCGCGGGCGAGAGCGAGCAGGCGAAGCCGAGGCGTTC
>NZ_CALLYO010000110.1 GCF_937858865.1 uncultured Amaricoccus sp.
AGAGGCCGGCGGCCGGCTCGGCCTCGACGAGATCGCCGAGGCGGGGGAAGACGACGAGGCTGTCGAGCAGGTGCAGCCCGTCGGCGCGGCGGCCGGTGACGTGGAGCGCGAGGTTGACCTTGGCGGGGGCGAGCTCCGCCCAGCGATCGGCCGTCACTTGCGGGTCAGCCGTCCTGCCGCGGCTCGTCGGCCAGCACCTGGTCGAGGCCGACCTCGAGCTTCCTGCGGATGCGGTCCATGTCGAGGTCTTCGGCCGGGCCGAAGGAGAGGGCGCGGCGCCACTGGAACTCGGCCTCGCGCTTGCGGCCGACCATCCAGAGCACGTCGCCGAGGTGGTCGTTGATGACCGGGTCGTCGGGGGTGAGCTCGACGGCGCGCAGCATCGGCTTCACCGCGTCCTGGTAGCGGCCGAGCCGGTAGAGCACCCAGCCGAGGCTGTCGGTGATGTAGCCGTCCTCGGGCTCGGCCTTGGCGGCGCGCTCGATCATGCCGAGCGCCTCGTCGAGCTTCTCGTGCTTCTCGACCAGGCTGTAGCCGAGGTAGTTCAGCACCAGCGGCTGGTTGGGCTCGAGCCGTAGCGCCTCGCGGAAGTCCCGCTCGGCGGCCGGCCAGTTGCCGGCGCGCTCGTTGGCGATGCCGCGGGTGTAGAAGAGCGGCCAGTGCACCGGGCTCGGCTCGGCGACGAGGGCGACGGCGGCGTCGTAGGCGGCGACGGCCTCGGGGTAGCGCTCGGCCATGCGGAGCGCGTCGCCGAGCCCGCTCTGCACCTCGATCCGGTCGGGATAGTGCCCGGCGAGCTCGGCCAGCGTGGCGATCCCGGCCTCGGGGTCGCCGGCGGCGCGCTGGGTGGCGGCGCGGCGGATCTGGGCGGTGACGTACCAGGGCGAGCTCTCCGGGACGGTCGCCAGCGCCGCGGTGGCGAGCGCGTGCTGCCCCTCATCCTCGAGCAGCTCGGCGGCGAGCAGGTTCGCCTCGATGAGCTCGGGGCGGATGTGCGCCGCGATGCGCGCGTGCAGCAGCGCCACCCGCTGGCTGTCGGAGGTGTTGAGCGCGTCGGCGAGCGTCAGGAAGGCCTCGGCCGCCCCGTCGCGCGCGCGGGTCACCACGTCGAAGGGGACCTCCTCGCCGGCGGCCAGGCGCTGGCGCAGGGCGAGCAGCGGCTCGTCCGGGACGTTGCCCGCCAGCGCCTCGTCGATCACCCTGACCGCGTCGGCCTCGCGGCCGAGCTGGGCGAGGATCTCGGCATGCGCCACGATCGAGGAGCGGTTGAGGTGGAGCGGCCCCTCCTCGCCGCCGGCCATGATCGCCTCGGCGCCGACGAAGTCGCCGGCGAAGGCGAGCGCCAGCGCCTTGTGGTACTGGCCGTAGGCGACGAGCGCGTCGCCGCCGGTCGTGGCGTCGAAGGTCGCGCGCGCGGCGTCGAACTCCTCGAGGCCGACCTCGATCCAGCCGGCGAGGAGCGCGGCGAGCAGCGGGTTGAGCGTGTCGGCGGTCTTGTCGAGCACCGCCTTCGCCTCGGCGAACTGGCTCGCCGCGAGCATGTCGCCGAGGCGGACGAGCGTCGCCACCTGGTTGTTGGGGTCGACCTCCTCGAGGCGGTCGGCGAGCGGCCGCGCGGCGGCGAAGTCGCCGAGCGCCACCCGGGCGACCAGCGCGTTGGTCAGGATCCCGACGTTGGTCGGGTCGAGCGCCAGCACCCGGTCGTAGTAGCGCGCCGCCTCGGCATAGTCGTCGCGGATGTCCGCCTGGGTCGCCGCGAGATAGGCACCCGAGAGGCCGGTCGCCGCGACGGGGACCGCCGGCGCCGCGACCGCGGCGGCGATCAGCAGGGAAGCGAGGAAGCGCGGCACGTGGTGAATCTCCGGGTTCGGAACGGCTCCGTCATGGCGGCGGACCCTATGCCGCCCGCACCGCCGATTCAATCGCGCGAATCGGCGGAGAGCCGCCGTCGGCGGTCACATGTTGGGGTAGTTCGGCCCGTCGCCGCCCTGGGGCGTGGTCCAGTTGATGTTCTGCAGCGGGTCCTTGATGTCACAGGTCTTGCAGTGGACGCAGTTCTGGAAGTTGATGACGAAACGCGGGTTCGACCCGTCCTCGTCGCGCAGCACCTCGTAGACCCCGGCCGGGCAGTAGCGCTGCGCCGGCTCGGCGAAGCGCGGCAGGTTGACGTCGATCGGGATGCCCGGGTCCTTCAGCACCAGGTGGCAGGGCTGGCTCTCGTCGTGGTTGGTGAAGGAGAAGGCGACGTTGGTCAGCCGGTCGAACGAGAGCACCCCGTCCGGCCGCGGGTAGTCGATCGGGGCGAAATGCTCGGCCCGGCGCGTCGCCTCGGCATCGGTCTTGCGGTGGGCGAGCGTGCCGAAGGGCGAGCGGTTGCCGAAGAGCGAGTTCACCCACATGTCGAGCCCGCCCAAGGTCAGCGAGGCGGTCAGCCCGTAGCGCGACCAGAGCGGCTTCACGTTGCGGACCGGCTTCAGGTCGCGCGCGATCGGCCCGGCCTCGACGGCGGCCGGATATTCGGCGAGCTCGTCCCCCTCGCGCCCCATGGCGATCGCCCGCTGCGCCGCCTCGGCCGCCGCGATGCCGGAGAGCATCGCGTTGTGGTTGCCCTTGATGCGCGGCACGTTGACGAGCCCGGCCGAGCAGCCGAGCAGGGCGCCGCCCGGGAAGACGAGCTTCGGGATCGACTGCCAGCCGCCCTCGGAGATCGCCCGCGCGCCGTAGGCGACGCGCTTGCCGCCGCTGAGCACGTCCGCGATCAGCGGATGGTGCTTGAAGCGCTGGAACTCCATGTAGGGGTAGAGCCAGGGATTCTCGTAGTTGAGGTGGACGACGAAGCCGACGAAGACTTGGTTGTCCTCGAGATGGTACATGAAGGAGCCGCCGCCGGCGTTCGAGCCGAGCGGCCAGCCCATGGTGTGCGTCACCTGGCCGAGCCGGTGCTTCGCCGGGTCGACCTCCCAGATCTCCTTCATGCCGAGGCCGTACTTCTGCGGCTCGCGGCCGTTGCCGAGCCCCCAGCGCTCGATCGCCTGCTTCGAGAGAGAGCCGCGCACCCCCTCGGCGAGGAAGACGTATTTGCCGAGCAGCTCCATTCCCGGCTCGTAGCCCGGCCCGGGCCGGCGGTCCTTGTCGAGGCCGAACTCGCCGGCGACGACGCCGCGCAGCACGCCCTCCTCCGACACCACGAGCTGGCTCGCCGCCATGCCGGGGAAGATCTCGACGCCGAGCGCCTCGGCCTGCGCCGCCAGCCAGCGGCAGACGTTGCCCATCGAGACGATGTAGTTGCCGTGGTTCGACATCAGCTTCGGCATCGGCCAGTTCGGCAGGCGGATCTGCCCGCCCTGGCCGAGGAGGTAGAAGCGGTCGTCGGTGACCCTGGTACGGATCGGCGCGTCCATCCGCCGCCAGTCGGGCAGCAGCGCGTCGAGCCCGACCGGGTCGAGCACGGCGCCCGAGAGGATGTGCGCCCCGACCTCGGAGCCCTTCTCGAGCACGACGACCGAGAGATCGGGGTCGAGCTGCTTCAGCCGGATCGCCGCCGAAAGCCCGGCCGGGCCGGCACCGACGATCACGACGTCGAACTCCATGGACTCGCGGGCTGTGTCGGCCACCGGGCGCTCCTCCGACTCTGCGGGCTAAGGGTGACCTATCTGCAGCGGCGGCCAAGATCAATCGCCACCGCCCGCGCCCGTTGCCTTCGGCCGGTTCGGCTTTGCTCCGGCCGGACGTTCTGTGGTATTCTATCTCGGCCTCGGCTTATTGGACCGGCGGCAGGGGGATATGCGGTGATGGCG
This sequence comes from uncultured Amaricoccus sp., assembly GCF_937858865.1. Lineage (GTDB taxonomy): Bacteria > Pseudomonadota > Alphaproteobacteria > Rhodobacterales > Rhodobacteraceae > Amaricoccus. Next base: position 3,798 of record NZ_CALLYO010000110.1, read on the forward strand.
TCGATTGGACTCCGCCGCTTCGCACGCTCGGTATGTGTCGGCCTCGCGCTCCTTGCAGCGTCGGGATGCGCGGCGGTTCACTACCAGACCGTCGATCGGGGCCGGATCGACGGCAAGCTCACCGTCGAATGGATCGACCGCGACGTCTTCCGTTTCATCCCGGACGGCGAGGATCCGCTCACCTTCACGCGCGCGTCGGGCGAGCGCATCGTCCCCGGCGAGATGACGACTGATGGCGGATCGATCCCGCGGCCGCTCTGGATGCTGCGGGACTATTCGCCCTGGGGCTATGCGCCGGCCTTCATCGTCCACGACTGGCTCTTCGAGGCCCATTCCTGCAAGCTGACGGGATACGAGCATTACACGGTCGACACCGCGGCCGACATCCTCTCCGAGGTGATCAAGACGATGATGGAGAGCGACCGCTTCGGCGGCCGCAACGAGCTCGTGCTCCTGTCGATGGACCGGGCGGTCCGCAGCCCGTTCGCGCGGAACGCCTGGGACACGGGGCCCTGCACCATCGGGGACCCGCAGCCGCTCCGGAGGAGGGCGCCGATTGCCGTTTATACGCTGGACTATTCGAACTGAGGCAGCCCCGCTTAGACGGTGGCGTGAAAAATAGTGAAGTAGACTGACACAATGCAATAAAGCCAATTTGATTCGTGCCTGCATTTTCTGGCCTGTGACTAAGAATTGACGTCGAAAGGTGAATTTAAACCCGAGCTCGCCCCGCGCGCAGCTCGCTGGAGGTGATACATGCAGCAATCGTCTTTCGTCTGCGCCACGGGCCTCGCAGCCCTGATCGCATCCGCCGGCATGGCTCTCGGGCAGGCGGCGCCCGTGGTCGTGGAGGTGAGCGTCAGGCAGCATTCGGCGCTCCCTGCACGGCTCAGCAATGCCGAGGTGGACCACGTCCTCGCCGAGGCGACCAAGCTCCTCAGCGACTCCGATTCCGCCTCCGACACCGCCTGCCGCGTCATCCTGCGGCGGGTCGGCAACGTGACGACCTTCAACGAGAGCGACATTCCCTTCTCGATCAGCAGCCGCCAGGACTTCGCCAGGGTCAATGCCGCCGACACGACGATCAAGGTCGTCGGCGAGATCAACTGGTGCGGCCAGCTCGGCCCGTCGATCATCGGCTGCGCCAGTATGCCGGGACCGCGGATGGCGGTGACGCGCTTCTCGCCGCGCAGCATGGAGCCGATCCTCTGGGCGCACGAATATGCCCATACGACCGGCAGTCCGCATCGGTCGGCGGCACGGCAGCTGATGCGCCCGTCGATCGCCTCGAACATGCGCGAGGTCGATGGCGCGGAATGCGGCCGGCTGGTCAGCGTCTTCAGCCTCGATCCGCTGCAGGCGCTCGTCGCCGACAACAGCGGGCCGCGGCTCGATGCCGGGCCGCCGATGTCGGTCAACGACGTCGGCGGGGCCGGCGGGACCGAGTCCGGGGGGGCGGACTCGGTCCAGGCCTTCGTCAATCAGATCTTCATCGAGGGCGTGCCCTTCGCCGAGGCGGCGAAATTCGGCGAGGAGGCCGTTCCGGAGCTCGCCGCGATGCTGGAGAATCCGGCGATGAGCGCGACCTGGAGCAACGCGGCGGCGACGCTGGGCGCCATCGGCGCTCCCGAGGCCGAGGCCGAGCTCATGCGGTTCCTGATGATGGATCCGACCGCGGAGCTCGACATTCCGCAGTATCTCGCCAAGGCGAACGTCCCGATCAATCTCGGCTGGCTCGTGCACCAGGGCGGAAGCCGCACGGCGCTCGAGACGCTCATCAAGGCGACCAATGCCGACTGGTGGCTGAACGAGACCGCGATCGACTGGAAGACCCCGATCCACGCCGATCGGGAGGCGCTGGTGAAGCAGCTGGTCAACAAGTCGATCATCGGCCTCACCCTGACCGGGACCGAGGAGGCCCAGATCCGGCTGGACCAGCTCGCGGGCCAGCTCGACGAGGGCGCGCCGCAGCCGATCCTCGCCCCGGAGGAGGTGAGCGTCCTGCAGCGGCTGGGGCCGTCGGCGGAATCGGCGATCATCGCGGTCTCGCCCGACACCCGGGGCGCGGTCCGGGCCATCGGCGGCGACGAGTTCCTCGCCTCGCAGGTGGACGAGCTGCGCTTGATCCGGGAGCAGGGCCTCGAGGACTATTATTCGAGGTAGCGACGCCGCCGCGGGTGCCGGCGCGCCGGAGCCGCTTGCAGGGCCGGGATCGGGCACCTATTCTCGCTCCTCGCGGCGACGATCAGCCGCGACCCAGGCCGAGACGCCGGTCTCGGCCTGATTTTATTGTTGCGCAGTCCGCGGCGACGCGGGCTACGGAGGGAAAGATGGAGAAGATTCCGCTGACCGCGAAAGGGTTCGCGAAGCTCGATGCGGAGCTGAAGAAGCTCAAGAGCGTCGACCGGCCGGCGGTGATCGCGGCCATCGCCGAGGCGCGCGAGCATGGCGATCTCAGCGAGAACGCCGAGTATCACGCCGCCCGCGAGCGGCAGAGCTTCATCGAGGGGCGCATCCGCGAGCTCGACGCCATCATCGGCCGCTCGGAGGTCATCGACCCGAGCCGCTTCTCGGGGGCGGTGAAGTTCGGCGCGACGGTCGTCATCCTCGACGAGGACACCGAGGAGGAGAAGACCTTCCAGATCGTCGGCGAGCAGGAGGCCGACATCGAGCAGGGGCTGCTCAACCTCCGCTCGCCGCTGGCCCGCGCGCTGATCGGCAAGGAGCCGGGCGACAGCGTCGAGGTGCCGACGCCGGGCGGCCTGCGCTCCTACGAGATCGTTTCGGTCAACTTCGTCTGACGCCGCGGGGGGTCCGAGCCATGCTGCAGGGAATCGGGGATCGTCTGCAGGCGATGCCCCCGACCCGCCGCTGGGCGATCGCCGCCAGCGTCGGCTGGGGCGTGCTCGTCCTCGCCTACGGGATCGGCTTCCTGAGCGCGGCCGAGGCGCGGGAGACGCCCTTCCTCGACGCGATGTTCTTCCTCGTCGCGGTGGCGCTGCCGCTCCTTCTCCTGTGGCTGGCCGCCTGGCTGGCCGAGGAGCTGGCGCGCCAGCGCGAGATCGTCGCCGCGCTCGCCGAGGTGACGGCGCCCCTCTTCGGCACGCTCGCCGCGACGCGCGAGGCGCTGGAGGCGCAGGGCCCGGCCGCCTCGCCCGAGGCGATCGGGCGGGCGGTCGAGGCGGCGGTCGTCGCCGGGCGGATCGACCATTCGGTGCCGCTCGAGCGGCTGCTCGCCGGGCAGGCCCGCGTCGAGGTGGCGCTGCAGAAGCTGACGCTGCGCCGCGCCGCCAGCGAGCCCGTCGCGACCAACAAGACCAGGGAAGGCCGCGCGC
>NZ_CALLYO010000111.1 GCF_937858865.1 uncultured Amaricoccus sp.
TCCTCGACGCCGCCTGGCAGACCCCCCGGGGCGTCGCGCTCGGGCTGACCGGCCCTCCCGGCGTAGGAAAGTCCACGCTCGCCAACAGCCTGGTGCGGAAGCTTCGCCAATCGGGGCAGACCGTCGGCGTCGTCGCCGTCGACCCGTCTTCCGGGGTCTCGGGCGGGGCGCTTCTCGGCGACCGCGCCCGCATGGAGCTCGATCCCGACGATCCCGGCGTCTTCGTGCGCTCGATGGCGGCAGGGCGGCACCTCGGCGGCCTCGCCAGGCCGGCCTTTCCGGCGGTGGTGCTGATGCGGGCCTGCTTCGACTGGGTGCTGGTCGAGACGGTGGGGGTCGGTCAGTCCGAGACCGAGATCGCCGAATGCGCCGACCTCGTCCTTCTCTGCGTGCAGCCGGGCTCCGGCGACGCGCTCCAGTTCATGAAGGCCGGGATCATGGAGGTCCCCGACCTCGTCCTCGTCACCAAGGGCGACCTCGGCGTGCCGGCGCGGCGCGCCGCGCGCGACCTGCGCGGGGCTCTCTCGCTCGCCGTCGGGCAGGAGGCGCGCGTGGCGCTGGTCTCCGCCCACACCGGGGAGGGCCTCGACGGCGCGGTCGCGCTCGTCGCCGCCGCGCGCGATGCGATCGGCGACCTTGCCGGGCGGCGCCGGGCGCAGGTCCGCGCCTGGGCCTCGGCGCATCTCCTCGAATCGTTCGGGACCATCGGCTTCGCCGCCCTGGCTCCCCTCCGGCCCGATCTCGAGGCGCCCTTCGCCTGGCTTCGATGCCTCGAGAATCAGGTGTCCGGATTGGTTAACGAAGTACTGAAAACCGTCTGAAACCGTGCGGGTTTCGCCTTTGGGGCGACACCCGGGTTCTCACGGCGATTGGCGACAATCCGCTTACATATTGAAACGGCTGGACTATCCGCCGGCCGGGCTGGCACATCCGCCCGGTAGCAAAGCTGCGTTTGAAACAAAACTATCTGCCCGTGCGAACCGTCGCCGGGCCCGAACGACGGAAGCAAGATGAAAACGACCCTCCGCCGCCTGGCCCGCTTGGCGGCCCTGAGTCTCCTTTTGCCGGCCCCCGCCATCCTCCCGGCATCGGCCGGATCTGCCAGGATCGAGGCGACCCGTGCCCTCACTCAGGAGCAATCCGCGCTCGATTCGGCGTCCCAGCGACTCGCCGCGCTGACCGAGTCGCTCCGCCCGCGGGCGCGCGCCGACGAGATCGTCGCCACCAGTCCGGAAGCGTCATCCGCCGGGCCGCTCGATTTCCGCACCCTCGACGCCATGCCGGCCGCCTCCGGGGACGAGGCCTGGCAGTGCCTCGCGGAAGCGATCTACTTCGAGGCGCGCGGCGAGCCGCTCGAGGGTCAGGTGGCCGTCGCCGAGGTGGTCCTCAATCGCGTGTCCGACCGCCGCTTCCCGCGCACGGTCTGCGGCGTGACGAAGCAGGGGGCCGGTTCGGGCAAGGGATGCCAGTTCTCCTATGCCTGCGACGGCAATTCCGACGTGATGAAGAGCGCGCTCGCCCGCTCGCGCGCCGAGAAGCTGGCGGCGATGATGCTCGCCGGCCGCGCGCGGACCGTGACCGACGGGGCGACCTACTTCCACACCCGCTCGGTGCGTCCCTCCTGGTCGAGCCGCATGGTGCGCACGGCCAGCATCGGCCATCACCTCTTCTACCGCTCCGGCACCGAGGTCGCGGCCGCCGACTAGGCCCGGGACGCCTGGCGCGCGAACCCGTCAGTCGGCGAAGTTCTGCACCAGGTAGAAGTCGCCGCACGCCGGCCCCTTCGGATCGACGCCGAGCCCGGCTCCGAGCCGCTGGAAGTTGCGCGACAGCAGCGAGGCCCGGTGCTTGGGCGAGGCCAGCCAGCGCGCCACGACCTGTTGGGCGAGGCTCGCGTAGGTATGGGCCGGCACCGGCTCCCTGGTGTCGTCATAGGTGAAGCGGCAGCCCTCGTGCACCATCGAGATCGGCCGGCCGAGCAGCCGGTAGACCTTGTCCATCGCGATGTTCTCCGCCGCCTTGCGGAAATCGAGCGATTGCCGGTGCATCCGCTGCGAGAGGTCGGCCTGCCCGCGGACCGGCAGGAAGTGGCTGTGGGTGCGCAGCCGCGCCATGTTCCGCGCGTGATCCGCCGCCGCCCGCGCCAGCCGCGGGTCGCCCTTCAGCGGCGGGCGGCTGTGCTGCCGGCGGGCCTCGTTGGAGTAGAAGAGCACCGCCTCGGCGAAGAGCGCCTGGTCCGGGCGGTCGAGCGGAATCGGCCGGTTGAACCGCGCATCCGCCGCCTGCGCCGATGCGCCGACAAGAAAGACGATACCTGCCGCAAGCAGGCGCAAGGCTTGTCGCATCCTTCCCTCCCGGTGCTGGCCGAGCCGGGGTGAAGTCTGTGGCCTCGCCCTTTTTGGCGTCTTAACGCGCGAGTTCCCCGCCCCGACTAATCGCGGAGGATTTGACGCAGCTTTGCTGCACTTGATCCCCGGCACCGCCGGCGCTATTTCCAGCGGGCAGGGCGGGGGTGCCATGGACGAGACAGCAATCGCCTTCGAGCCGCCGCACGTGCGGGCCAGCGCCACTCATGCCGGCCCGCCGCTCGATCGCATCTCGGTCAGGGATTATGTGCGCGAGGTCGAGATCGGCGCCTTCCGCTCCGAGCGCGGCGTCGCCCAGCGGGTCCGCTTCAACGTCGTGCTCGAGGTCTCGCACCATACCGCCGCCCGGGACGACGACGTCGACAAGGTGATCTCCTACGACACGATCACCGAGGCGATCGAGGACGAGCTGGCCGCCGAGCGGATCAACCTGCTCGAGACGCTGGCCGAGCGCGTCGCCGCCCGCTGCCTCGCCGACCCGCGCGCCCTGCGCGCCTTCGTCCGCATCGAGAAGCTCGACCGCATCCCCGGCGCGCTCGGGGTCGAGATCGTCCGCGCCCGCATCGGCGACGAGGCGCGCCGCCTCCGCCCGGTCGAGCCGCCGGCGCCCCCGGCCAGCGCGCTTCGGCCGCGCATCGTCCATCTCGCCCCCGACCTCGCCGCCTCGCCGGCGTGGCGCGATGCCCTCGCCGGCTGGCGGCAGCCGTTCGTCCTCTGCCTCGCACCCGCCTGGCCGCAGCCCGCCGCCGCCACCGAGGGCCAGCGGCGGATCGGCCTTCTCGCCGTCGAGCAGGCCGCCTGGGCCTTCGCCGATGCCGACCCGCGCTTCGCGGTGGTGGCGACGCGCACCGAGCTCGACTGGGCGATGAAGACCGGACGCCGCCCGGTCTGGGCGCCGGCGCACATGGCGTCCGCCGCCGTGGACCGGGTCGTCGATGCCAGCGATCCGGTTGCGCTCGCCGCCTGGCTTGCCGAGTCGGTCGGGGCGTGCATGCTCGTCGTCGCGGGCGCTGCCCTGCCGGCCGGCGGCCGCGCGCGCGCCGATCTGACGCTTCGCCGCGCCGAACGCCCGGCGGAGCTCGCCGAATTCGGAGAGGAGGGTTGTCCATGACTGCCGCATCGCCCCCGTTCGTCAACTTCGGCTGGCGCGCCACCGACTTCCAGTTGCCCGACACGAAGGGAAAGATCTGGAACCTCGACGGGCTGAGGGGGCCGAAGGGGCTGCTCCTCATGTTCATCTGCAACCACTGCGATTATGTCCTGGCGGTGATCGGCAAGCTCGTCCGGCAGGGGCGCGAGCTGCACGACCTGGGCTTCGGCGTGGCAGCGATCTGCTCGAACGACGCCGTCGCCTATCCGGCCGACAGCTACGAGAAGATGGGGGTCTTCGCCCGCGAGCATCACCTGCCGTTCCCCTATCTCCACGACGCCACCCAGGCGGTGGCGCGGGCCTACGGCGCGGTCTGCACCCCGGACTTCTTCGGCTTCAACTCGGAGCTCAAGCTCCAGTACCGCGGCCGGCTCGACGACAGCGGGCGGAGCCCCAATCCGGCGGCGCGGTCCGAGCTCCTCGAGGCCATGCGGCAGATCGCGAACACCGGGCAGGGCCCGCGCGAGCAGCAGCCGGCGATCGGCTGCTCGATCAAGTGGAAGGCCGCGTGAGCGGAGCCGACGCCCGGGGATGAGCGCCCGCTACCGGCCGATCGTCCGGGGCGGCGCTCCGCGGCCGGATGACGCGCTGCCGCTCGCCGGCGGCGCCCTCTGGTTCTCCGAAGCCGCCGAGCATCGCCGCGGCGCGCCGCCCCGCCTCGTCCCCGCTTCCGCCCTGCCGCCGGAGGTGGCTGCGCGCCTCACGGCACCGCGCCAGCCCGTCTGCGGCCTCGCGCTCGACCGGCCGCGGCTCATGGGCGTCCTCAACGTGACCCCCGACAGCTTCTCGGACGGCGGCGCCCATCTCGGGCTGGAGGCCGCGCTCGCCCAGGCGCGCGCGCTTGCCGCCGAGGGGGCCGACATCCTCGACATCGGCGGGGAATCGACCCGGCCGGGCGCCGAGCCGGTGTCGCCCGAGGCGGAGGCCGACCGTGTCGTCCCGGTCATCGCCGCGCTGCGCGCCGAGGGCTTCGCGCTGCCGATCTCGATCGACACCCGCAACGCCGCGGTGGCGCGGGCGGCCTTCGACGCCGGGGCGGACCTCCTCAACGACGTCTCCGCACTCCGCCACGACCCGGACAGCCTCCCGCTCGCCGCGGCCTCCGGCCGGCCGGTCTGCCTGATGCACGCGCTCGGCGATCCGCGGACCATGCAGGACGCGCCGACCTACGAGGACGTTCTCCTCGACGTCTGCGACTTCCTCGAGACGCGGGTGACGGCGGCCGAGGCGGCCGGCATCCCCCGCACGCGCCTCCTCGTCGACCCGGGCATCGGCTTCGGCAAGACGGTCGCCCACAACCTCGCCCTCGTCCGCGGCCTCGCGCTCCTGCACGGGCTCGGCTGCCCGATCCTCTTCGGCGCCTCGCGCAAGCGCTTCATCGGGGCGATCGCCGAGGTGCCGGTTCCCGCCGACCGCGTGCCGGGCTCGATCGCGGTCGCGCTCGAGGCTTTGCGCCGGGGCGCGCAGGTGATACGGGTGCACGACGTAAAGGAGACCCGACAGGCGCTCCGGCTCTGGCTGGCGCTGAACGGGGACGAGGAGCAGTAGAGACATGGCAAGGAAGCTTTTCGGCACCGACGGGGTGCGCGGGCGCGCCAACGACGCGCCGATGACCGCCGAGACGGCGCTGCGCCTCGGGCAGGCGGCCGGGCGCTATTTCACCAACGGCGGGCACGCGCACCGGGTCCTGATCGGCAAGGACACCCGCCGCTCGGGCTACATGCTCGAAAACGCACTGACCGCGGGCTTCACCTCCGTGGGCATGAACGTCTTCCTGGTCGGGCCGGTGCCGACGCCGGCGGTCGGCATGCTCGCCCGCTCGATGCGGGCCGACCTCGGGGTGATGATCTCCGCCTCGCACAACCCCTACCAGGACAACGGCATCAAGTTCTTCGGCCCCGACGGCTTCAAGCTCTCCGACGCCGCCGAGGAGGAGATCGAGCACCTCCTCGAGGGCGAGCCGGCGCTGGCCGAGCCGGCGCGCATCGGGCGGGCGACCCGCATCGACGACGGGCGCGGGCGCTACATGGAGTTCGCCAAGACCACCTTTCCGCGCGGCCAGCGGCTCGACGGGCTGAAGATCGTCGTCGACTGCGCCAACGGGGCGGCCTACCGCACGGCGCCCGAGGTGCTCTGGGAGCTCGGCGCCGAGGTGGTCCCGGTCGGCGTCTCGCCGGACGGCTTCAACATCAACAGCGCCTGCGGCTCGACCCACCCGGAGGCGGCGCGCGCGGCGGTGCGGGCCCACGGGGCCAACCTCGGCATCAGCCTCGACGGCGACGCCGACCGGGTGATGATCATCGACGAGAAGGGCGTCGTCGCCGACGGCGACCAGATCATGGCGCTGGTCGCCGACCGCTGGGCGAAGGAGGGCCGGCTGGCGAAGGGCACCCTCGTCGCCACCGTCATGTCGAACCTCGGGCTCGAGCGCCACCTCGCGGCGCAGGGGCTGACGCTGCTCAGGACCGCCGTCGGCGACCGCTACGTCGTCGAGGCGATGCGCGAGGGCGGCTTCAACCTCGGCGGCGAGCAGTCCGGCCACATCGTGATGACCGACTATGTCACGACCGGGGACGGGCTGATCGCGGCGCTGCAGTTCCTCTCGGCGATGGTCGAGACGGGACGGCGCGCCAGCGAGCTCGCCCGCGTCTTCCCCGCCTTCCCGCAGGTCCTGACCAACGTCCGCTTCCGCAAGGGCGCGGCGCCGCTCGACGAGGCGAGCGTGCGGGCGGCGATCAGCGCCGGCGAGGCCAGGATGCAGGGGCGCGGGCGCCTCGTGATCCGCAAGTCGGGGACCGAGCCGCTCGTCCGCATCATGGGCGAGTGCGAGGACCCGGACCTGCTCAAGGCCGTCGTCGGCGAGATCGAGGCCGAGGTCGCCCGCTTCGCCTGACGCGGCGCGCGTCGAAAGCGGCTCCGCCCGCGGCGGGGCCGCTTCGGGAGAGGGTCAGGCGGCGCAGGCCTGCACGTCGCCCTGCCGAGACCAGTCGGCATACCAGGCGTCGAAGAGCCTGAGCTGCGCCTCGATGAACCCCCGCTGGCTGGGCGAGAGCTCGTCGGTCGCGTTGAAGTGCAACCGGTACTCGGGATGCCCCTTCAGCACCATCATGTGCTTGAAGAAGAGCACGAGGTCCGGCCCGGCATCGACCGTCGCGAGCACGTGCAGCGCATCGTCGAGCTCCTTGGCATAGCGCCGCGCCCGCGCATCGCCGCCTGCCGCCGCCCGGCAGAGCGCCGTCAGATGCAGCACCTCCCGCGGCAGCACGCAGCCGATCCCGGTGATCGCCCCCTTGGCCCCGCAGTTGACGAACCCATGGAAGACCGAGGTATCGACACCGATCATCAGCGTCACCGCGTCGTCGCGGCTGGTGATGTGCTCGGCTGCATAGGAGAGATCGGCATCGCCGCCGAACTCCTTGAAACCGATCAGGTTCGGATGCTCGGCCCGCAGCGCGAAGAAGAGGTCGGCCCGGGTGGCGAAGCCGTAGTAGGGGCTGTTGTAGATCACCGCCGGCAGGTCGGGCGCGGCGGCGAGGATCGCCTTGAAGTGATGCCGCTGCGCCGCGATCACGCTGCCGCGCGACAGGACGCGGGGGATGACCATCAGCCCCTTGGCGCCGACTTTCTGCGCGTGGGCGGCATGCGCCACCGCGCTCCGGGTGTTGACGGCACCGGTGCCGACGATGACCGGGATCCCCGCCGCGACCAGCCGCTCGACGCCTTCCATGCGCTCGGCGTCGGTGAGGAGCGGCCAGTCGCCCATCGAGCCGCAGTAGACGACCGCCGACATGCCGGCCCCGACGAGCTCCTTCGCGCTGCGCACCAGCGCGTCGAAGTCGGGGGTGCGGTCGTCCTTGCAGGGCGTCATCAGCGCCGGGATGGTGCCGGAAAAGATCTCGGATTTCATCGGGTGCCTCCTCCAGGGCTTGCAGTTGCCCGGCGCGAATCGCGCCGGCTTGCGTTTAGTATACAGTTTGTATGCAATAAGTCCACGCCAAAGCCGCGCCCGGCGCGCCTCATTTCACCACGAAGCCGTGCGCGAAGGGGTCGCGGTCGTCGATGAAGATGGTGTTGTAGCCGGTCATCCGCGCCCAGCCGGCGATCGAGGGGACGATCGCCGGCCGCCCGCCGACCTCCGCCGCCGCCTCGACCCGGCCCTTGAAGATCGAGCCGATGATCGACTCGTGCCAGAACTCGTCGCCGACCCCGAGCCTCCCCTTGGCGGCGAGCTGCGCCATCCGCGCCGAGGTGCCGGTGCCGCAGGGGCTGCGGTCGATCGCCTTGTCGCCGTAGAAGACGGCGTTGCGCGCATGCGCCCCCGCCACCCGCGGCGCCCCCGTCCACATGATGTGCGACAGCCCGCGGATCTCGGGGTGCTCGGGATGGACGAACTCGTACCTGGCGTTCAGCGCCGCGCGCAGCTTCGGCGACCAGCCGACCAGCTCGCCGGCCGTATGGTCGGCCATGTCGCGGAAATTCTTCTGCGGCTCGACGATGGCGTAGAAGTTGCCGCCATAGGCGACGTCGACCACGATCTCGCCCAGCCCCTCGACCTCGGCGCTCAGCCCCTCGGCATGCAGGTAGCCCGGCACGTTGGTCAGCCGCACCTCCTCGACGAAGCGCCCCTCCTGCACATAGCTGATGTCGACCTTGCCCGCCGGCGTCTCGATCGAGAGCCGCCCCGGCGCGCGCGGGGTGATGAGGCCGTTCTCGATCCCCATGGTGATCGTGCCGATGGTGCCGTGGCCGCACATCGGCAGGCAGCCCGAGGTCTCGATGAACAGCACCGCCACGTCGCAGTCGGCCCGCGTCGGCGGATAGAGGATCGTCCCCGACATCATGTCGTGGCCGCGCGGCTCGAACATGAGCCCGGTGCGGATCCAGTCGTACTCGCGCAGGAAGTGGGCGCGCTTCTCCAGCATGGTCGCGCCCTCGAGCCGCGGCCCGCCGCCGGCGACGAGCCGCACCGGGTTGCCGCAGGTATGCCCGTCGATGCAGGAGAAGGTGTGCGTGGTCATGGCGTCAGAACCTCTGCGGCGAGAAGGGGGTGAGGTCGATGGGCGGCGCCGCCCCGGTCACGAGGTCGGCCACCAGCCGTGCGGTGGCGGGCGACTGGGTGAGCCCGAGGTGCCCGTGGCCGAAGGCATGGACGACGCGCGGCGTGGCGCGCGAGCGGCCGATCGCCGGCAGCGTGTCGGGCAGGGACGGGCGGAAGCCCATCCACTGCACCCCGCCCCCGCTCTCCAGCCCGGGCAGGAAGGCCGCCGCCTTGCGCAGCATCGCCGCGGCCCGGCGGTAGTCGGGCGGCCGCTCGAGCCCGCCGAGCTCGACCGCCCCGCCGACGCGGATGCCGGTCGAGAGCGGCCCGACCACGAAGCCGTGCCCGCCGAAGACGAGATGGCAGCGCAGGTCGAAGGCGCCGGGCGGCAGCGTCGTGTTGTAGCCCCGCTCGGTCTCGAGCGGGATGCGCTCGCCGAGGCTGCGCGCGATCCGGTGCGAGAAGGCCCCGGCCGCCAGCACCACGTGCCCGGCGCGGCGCCCGCCGTCGATGGCGACGCCGTCCCCGGCGGCGGCGAGGCGCCGCACCTCGGCCCGCTCGATCGCGCCCCCGCCGGCCCGGAAGCGTTCGGCGAGGGCGAGCGTGTAGAGCTTCGGGTCGGCGATCGACAGCCATTCCGGCGTGAAGGTCCCCCGGACGAAGCGCGGCGCGAGGCCGGGCTGGATCTCGTCCATCTCGGCGCGCCCGAGGTGGCGGAAGGCGAGCCCGTGCGCGCCGCGCGCCTCCCAGCCGGGCAGGCCGGCGCGGAACTCCGCCTCGGACTCGTAGACCTCGAGCGCCCCGTTCCGCCGCAGCATCTGCGCGGTGCCGGTCGCGGCGAGGAAGGGCTCGAGCTCGGCCTTGGCGAGATCCATGAGCGCGGTCTGCGCCGCCGTCGAATGCGCGACCCTGGCCGGCGCGCAGGCGCGCCAGAAGCGGAGCATCCAGGGCGCGATCCGCGGCGCATAGGCGGGCGGGATGCTCAGCGGCCCGAGCGGGTCGAACAGCCACCGCGGCGCCTTGCGCATGATCCCGGGCGAGGCGAGCGGCAGGATGTCGGAAAACGCGAAGGCCCCGGCGTTGCCGGCCGAGGCGCCGGCCGCCGGCCCCTCGCGGTCGAGCACGGTGACGGCGAGCCCGCGCATCTGCAGCGCGAGCGCGGCCGAGAGGCCGATGACGCCCGCCCCGATGACGACGACGTCGGGAACCCGCTCTGCCCTGCCTGCATACGCCATATGTGCAACTAACGCCGACCGGCCCCGCCGTTCAAGAGCGCAGCGGGCGGTAGTCCGCCGCCTGCGACGAGAGGAGCTCCGGCGGATAATCCTCGAGCCGCGGCAGCTCGCCCACGAGCAGCGCCGGCCGGGTGCCGGCGGCGATGAGCGGCGCGGCGTCGGGTCCGACGAGCACCGAGCCGCCGCCGAAGGCCAGCCCGTGGTCCTCGCCGCACCAGTTGGCATAGGCGACGAACATCCGGTTCTCGTAGGCCCGCGCCGGCACCA
>NZ_CALLYO010000112.1 GCF_937858865.1 uncultured Amaricoccus sp.
CTCAGAGGTCCATCAGGATGCGGCGGGGATCCTCGAGCGCCTCCTTGACGCGGACGAGGAAGGTGACGGCGCCCTTTCCGTCGACGATGCGGTGGTCGTAGGAGAGGGCGAGGTACATCATCGGGCGCGGCACGATCTGGCCCTTGATGACCATCGGGCGGTCCTGGATCTTGTGCATGCCGAGGATGCCCGACTGCGGCGGGTTCAGGATCGGCGAGGACATGAGGCTGCCGTAGATGCCGCCGTTCGAGATGGTGAAGGTGCCGCCCTGCATGTCGGCCATGGTCAGCTTGCCGTCGCGGGCGCGCACGCCGAGCTCGGCGATCTTCTTCTCGATCGCGGCGAAGGACATCTGGTCGGCGTCGCGCACGACGGGCACGACGAGGCCGGAGGGGGTGCCGACGGCGATGCCCATGTGGACGAAGTTCTTGTAGACGACGTCGGTGCCGTCGATCTCGGCGTTGACCTCCGGCACGTCCTTGAGCGCGACGCAGCAGGCCTTGGTGAAGAAGGACATGAAGCCGAGCTTCACGCCGTGCTTCTTCTCGAAGATGTCCTTGTATTCGTTGCGGAGCCCCATGACCCCGCCCATGTCCACCTCGTTGTAGGTGGTGAGCATGGCGGCGGTGTTCTGCGCCTCCTTGAGCCGGCGGGCGATGGTCTGGCGGAGGCGCGTCATCTTCACCCGCTCCTCGCGGGCGGCGTCCTCGGCGGGGACCGGGGCGCGCGGGATGGCGGCCTGCTCCGGGGCCGGGGCGGCGGCGGGCCTCGGGGCCTCGGCGCGCAGCACGTCCTCCTTCATGATCCGCCCGTCGCGGCCGGTGCCCTCGACCTGGTCGGGGGAGAGGCCGCGGTCGGCCATGAGCTTGGTGGCCGAGGGGGCGTTCTCGACGTCGCGGCTGGCCGTGGCGGCCGGGGCGGCTTCCGCCGCGGCGGCGCCGGCCTGGGCGACGGGCGCCGCGGCGGCACCCGCGCCGCCGCCCGCGATGCGGCCGAGCTTGCCGCCCGCGTTCACGGTGCTGCCGGCGGCGGCGTAGATCTCGGCCAGCGTGCCGGAGGCGGGGGCGGGGACCTCGACGGAGACCTTGTCGGTCTCGAGCTCGCAGAGCATCTCGTCCTGGACGACCTTGTCGCCGACTTTCCTGTGCCAGGTCGCGACGGTCGCCTCGCTCACGCTCTCGCCGAGGGTCGGGACCATGATCTCGATCGAGCTCTCGTTGGCGGGCGCCGATTCGGCGTCGGTGGCGGCGGCCTTGCCGGGCTTGGCCGCCGGCTTCGCGGCGGGGGCGGTGGCGGTCGCCTTCTCGTCGACGATGGCGAGCAGCGCGTCGACCCCCACGGTCTCGCCGGCATTGGCGACGATCTCGGCGAGCACGCCCGCGGCCTTGGACGGGACCTCGACGGTGACCTTGTCGGTCTCGAGCTCGCAGAGGAGCTCGTCCATCTTCACCGCGTCGCCGACCTTCTTGAACCAGGTGGCGACGGTGGCTTCCGAGACGCTTTCGCCCAGCGTGGGCACGCGGATTTCAACCATGACTCTAGCGGTCCTTCTTCAGGCTGAGGGCGGCGTCGACAAGGGCTTCCTGCTGCGCCTTGTGCTCGCGGGCGAGGCCGGTGGCGGGTGAGGCGGCGGCGGGGCGGCCGACGTAGGCGGCGCGGCCGTGGCGGGCGCCGATGCGGTCGAGGACCCACTCGAGGTTCGGCTCGACGAAGGTCCAGCCGCCCTGGTTCTTCGGCTCCTCCTGGCACCAGACGATGTGCGCCTCCTTGAAGCGGGTGAGCTCCTTGGTCAGCGAGAGGGCCGGGAAGGGATAGAACTGCTCGAGGCGCATCAGGTAGACGTCGTCGATGCCGCGGGCGTCGCGCTCCTCGAGCAGGTCGTAGTAGACCTTGCCGGAGCAGAGGACGACGCGCTTGATCTTGTCGTCGGGCACGAGCTTCGTGGCCGAGATGCCGTAGTCCGGCCCGAGGTCGGCGTCGTCCCAGAGCAGGCGGTGGAAGGACGAGCCCTTGGCGAGGTCCTTGAGCTTGGAGACGGCGAGCTTGTGGCGGAGCAGCGACTTCGGGGTGAAGAGGATGAGCGGCTTGCGGAAGCTGCGGTGGATCTGCCGGCGCAGGATGTGGAAGTAGTTGGCCGGCGTCGTGCAGTTGGCGACGATCCAGTTGTCGGCGGCGCACATCTGCAGGAAGCGCTCGGGGCGGGCGGAGGAATGCTCGGGGCCCTGGCCCTCGTAGCCGTGCGGCAGCAGGAGGACGAGGCCGGACATGCGCAGCCACTTCGCTTCGCCCGAGGAGATGAACTGGTCGATCATGATCTGGGCGCCGTTGACGAAGTCGCCGAACTGGCCCTCCCAGAGGGTCAGCGCGCTCGGCTCGGCGAGGGAGTAGCCGTATTCGTAGCCGAGGACGGCGTATTCGGAGAGCATCGAGTCGACCACCTCGTAGGTGGCCTGGCCGGGCTCGATGTGGTTGAGCGGGAAGTAGCGCTCCTCGGTCTCCTGGTCGATGATCGCCGAGTGGCGCTGGCTGAAGGTGCCGCGGGTCGAGTCCTGGCCGGAGAGGCGGACCGGGTAGCCCTCGATGAGCAGGGTGCCGAAGGCGAGGGCCTCGGCGGTCGCCCAGTCGATGCCGTCGCCGGTCTCGATCATCTGCCGCTTGGCCTCGAGCATGCGCTGGACGGTGCGGTGGGCGACGACGTCGTCGGGGATGCGGGTGAGCGCCTCGCCGACCTTCTTCAGCTTGGCGAGGTCGGCGGCGGTCTTGCCGCGCTGGTAGCGGCCCTCGCGGCGGCCGAGGCCGGACCAGCGGCCGTCGAGCCAGTCGGCCTTGTTGGGGCGGAAGTCCTTGGAGGATTCGAACTCGGCGTTGAGGTGGGCCTGGAAGGCGGCCTTCATGTCCTCGATCTCGCCCTCGGGGATGAGGCCGTCGGCGACGAGGCGCTCGGTGTAGAGCTGGAGCGTGGTCTTGTGGCCCTTGATCGCCTTGTACATCAGCGGCTGGGTGAACATGGGCTCGTCGCCCTCGTTGTGGCCGAACCGCCGGTAGCAGAACATGTCGATGACGACGTCCTTGTTGAACTGCTGGCGGAACTCGGTCGCGACGCGGGCGGCGTGGACGACGGCCTCCGGGTCGTCGCCGTTCACGTGGAAGATCGGCGCCTCGACCATCAGCGCGATGTCGGTCGGGTAGGGCGAGGAGCGGGAATACATCGGCGCGGTGGTGAAGCCGATCTGGTTGTTGACGACGATGTGGATGGTGCCGCCGGTGCGGTGGCCCTTGAGGCCGGAGAGGCCGAAGCACTCGGCCACGACGCCCTGGCCGGCGAAGGCGGCGTCGCCGTGCAGCAGGATGGGGAGGACCTTCCGGCGCTCGGGGTCGCCGCGCTGCGCCTGCTTGGCGCGCACCTTGCCGAGCACCACCGGGTTCACCGCCTCGAGGTGCGAGGGATTGGCGGTCAGCGAGAGGTGGACGATGTTGCCGTCGAACTCGCGGTCGGAGGAGGCGCCGAGGTGGTACTTGACGTCGCCGGAGCCCTCGACCTCCTCGGGCTTGAAGCTGCCGCCCTGGAACTCGTTGAAGATCGCCTTGTAGGGCTTCTCCATCACGTTGGCGAGCACGGAGAGCCGGCCGCGGTGCGGCATGCCGATGACGATCTCCTCGACGCCGAGGGCGCCGCCGCGCTTGATGATCTGCTCCATGGCCGGGATCAGCGCCTCGCCGCCGTCGAGGCCGAAGCGCTTGGTGCCGGTGTATTTCACCTGCAGGAACTTCTCGAAGCCCTCGGCCTCGACGAGCTTGTTCAGGATCGCGCGCCGGCCCTGGCGGGTGAAGTGGATCTCCTTGCCGTAGCCCTCGATCCGCTCCTTGAGCCAGGCCGACTGCTCGGGGTCGGAGATGTGCATGTACTGGAGCGCGAAGGTGCCGCAGTAGGTGCGCTTCACCAGCGCGAGGATCTCGCGCAGGCTTGCCGTCTCCAGGCCGAGCACGTTGTCGATGAAGATCGGCCGGTCGAGGTCGGCCTCGGTGAAGCCGTAGGTCTCGTAGCGGAGCTCGGGATGGGGGAGCATCTCCTCGAGCCCCAGCGGGTCGAGGTCGGCCTCGAGGTGGCCGCGGATGCGGTAGGCGCGGATCAGCATCAGCGCGCGCAGGCTGTCGGTGACCGCCTGGCGGATCTGCGCGTCGCTGACCTGGACGCCGACCTCCTGCGCCTTGGCGCGCACCTTCTCGCCGACGGTCCTCGCCGGCTCGGGGCCCCACTGGCCGTCGAGGGCGGCGGTCAGCTCGTCGTTCGGCGTCGGCGGCCAGTCGCTGCGCGCCCAGCTCGGGCCGCGGGCGCCGCGGGTCACGTCGGCCGCGGCGTCGTCGAGGCCGCGGAAGAAGGCCTGCCAGCTCGCGTCGACGCTGGCGGGGTCCTCGGCGTAGCGCGCCTGCAGCTGCTCGACATAGTCCGCGTTCTGCCCCTGCAGGAACGAGGAGGAGTGGAAGAGCGTGTTCTGCGACTGATCGGTCATGGCGTGACGGGCTCGGCCCGCTCCTTTCGATCTGGCCCCTCGGCGGGGCCGTGCTGGCGCCCCCGGAGGAGGCTCACTCGATCAGGGCCGCCCGGCGCCCGCCGGACGGCCCGCAGGCATCTGCGGACCAGGGACTCCTCCGCAGCGGAGGGCGCGCGGAAGGCCGGTGGCCAACCGTGCGCCGGCATCCCGAGGGATCCGAGGGTCGTTCCGGCGTGGCGGGCACGGCGGCGCGCACGGGGGTCTCGCGGCGGGGAAGCCCCGCGGCCGATCGCCGGACCGTGCGAGACCCGCCCACGGCCGCCCCCTACCTGCGCAGCGCCTTGAGAACCGCCTGGCCGAGGCCGGCCGGGCTGTCGGCAACGACGATGCCGGCCGACTTCATCGCCTCGATCTTGTCCTCCGCGCCGCCCTTGCCGCCGGCGACGATGGCGCCGGCATGGCCCATGCGGCGGCCCGGGGGCGCGGTGCGGCCGGCGATGAAGCCGGCGGTCGGCTTCATGCGGCCCTTCCTGGCCTCGTCCTTGAGGAACTGGGCGGCATCCTCCTCGGCCGAGCCGCCGATCTCGCCGATCATGATGATCGACTCGGTCTCCGGGTCGGCGAGGAACCATTCCAGCACGTCGATATGCTCGGTGCCCTTGATCGGGTCGCCGCCGATGCCGACGCAGGTCGACTGGCCGAGCCCTGCCGCGGTCGTCTGCCCGACCGCTTCGTAGGTGAGCGTGCCCGAGCGGGAGACGACCCCGACCGAGCCGCGCTTGTGGATGTGGCCGGGCATGATGCCGATCTTGCAGGCGTCGGGCGTGATGACGCCGGGGCAGTTCGGGCCGATGAGGATCGACTTCGTGCCCTGCAGCGCCCGCTTCACCTTCATCATGTCGAGGACCGGGATCCCCTCGGTGATGCAGACGATGAGCTCGAGGCGTGCGTCGATCGCCTCGAGGATGGCGTCGGCGGCGAAGGGGGGCGGGACGTAGATCGCGGTCGCGGTGGCGCCGGTCGCCTCCTTCGCCTCGGCCACGGTGTTGAAGACCGGGAGGCCGATGTGGGACTCGCCGCCCTTCCCGGGCGTGACGCCGCCGACCATCTTCGTGCCGTAGGCAATGGCCTGCTCGGAGTGGAAAGTGCCCTGCGAGCCGGTGAGGCCCTGGCAGATGACCTTGGTGTTCTCGTCGACGAGGAT
>NZ_CALLYO010000113.1 GCF_937858865.1 uncultured Amaricoccus sp.
CGGCGGTATCGACGATGTCGTCGACGATGATGCAGACCCGGTCCCGGACCTCGCCTATCACCGTCATCGACCCAACCTCGCCCGGCGCCGCCCGGCGCTTGTCGACGATGGCGAGATCGGCGTTGATCCGCTCGGCGAGATCGCGCGCCCGCGCCACCCCGCCCACGTCGGGCGAGACGACGGTGATCCGGTCGCGCTCGGGGAACTTGTGCTCGATGTCGAGCGCGAAGACCGGCGCGGCGTAGAGGTTGTCGACCGGGATGTCGAAGAAGCCCTGGATCTGCGCCGCATGCAGGTCCATCGTCAGCACCCGCTCGATGCCGGCGACGGTCAGGAGGTTCGCCACCAGCTTGGCGCTGATCGGCGTGCGCGCCTTGGAGCGGCGGTCCTGCCGGGCATAGCCGAAGTAGGGCATCACCGCGGTGATCCGGTAGGCCGAGGAGCGACGCAGCGCGTCGCACATGATGAGCAGCTCCATCAGGTTGTCGTTCGCCGGGTTCGACGTCGACTGGATGATGAACATGTCCTCGCCGCGGACGTTCTCGAACACCTCGACGAAGATCTCGGCGTCGTTGAACCGCTCCACCCGGGTCTTCACCAGCTCGACCGATTCGCCGCGGTGCATGGAGACCCGCCGCGCGATCGCCGCCGCCAGCGGCCGGTTCGAGTTGCCCGCGATCAGCTTCGGTTTCGACAAGGGGTTCATCGATGTCCTTCGCGCGCTGTGCGGCTCGCGTCGTCCGTTAGCACCGGCGCGGAGGCTTGCAAAGACCCCCGGCCCGATCCCGGCCCCGATCCCGTCCGACCGTTGCCCGATGTGCACGGGCAGCGGCCGCCGGCCGGCCGCCGCCCGTGCAGCCGGCTAATGCGCTGCCGCCGCCGCCACCGCCGCCGGGGCGATGTTGTGGTTGAGCCGCAGCCGGTTCTCCGGGTCGTAGCGCGCCTTCACCCGCGCGAGCCGCTCGAGGTTGCCGCCGTAGGCGCCGGCGAGACGCTCGCCCTCGTCGTCGGGGATGAAGTTCACGTAGACGCTGCCGAGCGCGTGCGGCGCGGCCGCCTCGAAGAAGTCCCGCGCCCAGGCGATGCAGGCGGCATCCTCGGCCGGATCGTCCCAGCGGGTGTGCACGTTCATCGCATAGTGCGCCGCCCGCTGCGGGAAGGCGGTGGCGTCGGGCGCGACCCGGCCCACCGCGCCGCCGAGCGTGCCGAAGAAGACCTCGCACTGCGGGCTCGGCAGGGTGCGGATCGCCTTGTCGAGCGCCGCGATCATCGCCTCGCCGATCTCGCCGACGTCGTGGCTCTTCCAGTAGTTGCGCGTGCCCGGCGTCAGCAGCGGGTCGAAGGCGGCCTGCCAGCCGACGAAGGGCGTCGGGCCGATCACGTCCGCGATCGGCTTGCCGAGCCCGCGCAGCTCGGCGAGCACCCGGTCCCCTTCCGGCGTCGGCTCGATGTAGCAGACCGCCAGCACCAGCACCTCGCGCCCGTGCCACTCCTCGGGCAGGAAGGGCAAGGGCGGCGCCTGGCGCGCCACCGCCCAGATCGTCAGGCCGTCCGGCGCCGCCTTGGCCAGGCGGTGGAAGTCGCGCATCAGCGCCGGCGCGTCGTCGAACGGATGCACGATCAGCCCCGCCGTCACCTCCGGCCCGACCGGGTGCAGGTCGAACTCGAAGGCGGTGACGACGCCGAAGTTGCCGCCGCCGCCGCGCAGCGCCCAGAAGAGGTCGGGGTTCTCGGTGGCGCTGGCGCGCAGCGTCTCGCCGTCCGGCGTCACCACCTCGGCGGCGCGCAGGTTGTCGACGGTCATGCCGTACTTGCGCGAGATCCAGCCGAAGCCGCCGCCGAGCGCCAGCCCGGCGATGCCGGTGGTGGAGTTGATACCCATCGGCACGGCCAGCCCGTGCGCCTGGGTGGCGGCATCGACCTCGCCGAGCGTCGCCCCCGGCTCGACCCGCGCCGTGCGCGCCGCGGCGTCGACCGCGACCGCCCGCATCTGCGACAGGTCGAGCAGCATCGCCCCGTCCGCGACCGCGAGGCCGGCGATCTGGTGCCCGCCGCTGCGGACGCCGAGGAGCAGGTCGTGGGCGCGCGCGAAGCGCACTGCCGCGGCGACGTCGGCCGCGCTCGCGGCGCGGACGACGAGCGCCGGCCGCCGGTCGATCATCGCATTCCAGAGCGTGCGCGCCTCGTCGTACCCGGCCTCCCCCGGCCGGACCACGCTCCCCTGCACGCCCCGTCGCAGTTCGGCGACCGCCGCGTCCGGCACCTGCACGGAACGACGGTCGAGACCCTTGATTTCCAGAGTCATACGATCACCTCGATGAGCAGCGCCCCGCCTTGTCGTCGGCCCTCTCGGCGTCGGTAAGGCAACGCAAGCAACATTCGCCCGCCACGCGGCAATGAGTCGTGGCAAGGGGGACGGCCACAGCCTAGCACATCGCGGCGGCGCCCGCACCCGCTGGCAGCAGAGGGGCTCAGCCCGCGGCGATCAGCCCGAGGAAGCGGGTGACCTCGGCCTCGGTCGTCGCCCAGTTGCAGACGAGCCGCGCCGAGAGCGGCTCCTCCTCCGGCCCCTCGAGGCTCTG
>NZ_CALLYO010000114.1 GCF_937858865.1 uncultured Amaricoccus sp.
CGGGCTCGAGTCGACGATCGTGGGTTTCGCCGACGGGGCGCCGGTCCTCCTCCGCCCCGGCGGCCTGCCGGCGGAGGCGGTGGCCGAGGCGCTCGGCCGGCCGCTCGGAACGCCGGGCGCCGGCATCAGCGCGCCGGGGCAGCTCGCCTCGCACTATGCCCCGCGCGTCGCCGTCCGCCTCGACGCCGACGCGCCGGAGCCCGGCGAGCTCTGGCTCGGCTTCGGCCCCTCGGACGACCGCCCCGGCCTCAACCTCTCGCCCGCAGGCGATCTCGCCGAGGCGGCGCGCACCCTCTTCGCCCACCTGCGCGCCCTCGACGCGATGGCCGAACGGACCGGCGCCACCGGCATCGCTGTCGCCCGGCTGCCGCGCAGCGGCCTCGGCCTCGCCCTCAACGACCGGCTGGCCCGCGCCGCCGCCCCGCGCGCGGGCTGATCGGCCGGGCCGCGTTAACGAAGGTTTCCATCTGGTTGATGGAATGAGTATTGCCGAATGAAATCAATGTTATGCCGAAGCGGGCGCGCGCGCCCACCCCGCGCCCGGCGCGCCTACTCCCGCACCGCGGCCAGCGGATCGAGGAGCTGCCGGCCGCCGTCCACCCCGAGGATCTGCCCGGTGACGAAGCTCGCCGCCGGCGAGGCGAGGAAGAGCGCCGCCTCGGCATATTCCCGCGGCTCGCCGGAGCGGCCGAGCGGCACCACCTCGGGCAGATCCTCGGCCACGTCGGCCTCCGGCAGCGCCGCCGTCAGCCGGTCCGGGATCCCGCCGACCGCGACCGCGTTCACCCGGATGCCGTGCGGCGCCAGCGCCAGCGCCAGCACGCGGGTCAGCTGCTCCAGCGCGGCGCAGCTCACCGACCAGGCCAGCAGCTCGGGGCTGGTGCGGTGGGCCTGCACCGAGCTCAGGTTGACGATCGCCCGGTCGGCCGGCTCCGGCGCCTCGGCCTCCGCCGCCTCGATCATCCGCCGCGCCACGATCTGGCTGAGCCTGAGGTTGGCGGTGACGTTCTGCCGCAGCGCCGCCTCGAGCCCGTCCGCCTCCGGGTCGAGCGGATCGGAGGCGACGAGGAGCCGCGCCGCGTTCACCAGCACGTCGATCCGGTCCCAGGCGTCGAAGGTCGCGGCGACGAGGTTCGTCATCGTGAGCTTCTCGCGCAGGTCGCCGGCGAAGGCGAGCGCCCGGCCCTCGCCGCCCTCGCCCGCGATCGCCGCCACCTCCTGCTCGAGCAGCTTCTCGTCCGCGTCGGCCATGGTGACGAAGGCGCCCGCCCGCACGAAGCGGCGGGCCGTCGCGAGACCGATCCCGCGCGCGGCGCCGGTCACGATCACCGCCTTGCCGGAGAGCCAGCTCGCCATGACAGCCTCGTCTACAGCCTCGCCGCGAGCATAGCCAGCCCGGCCGCGACGGGGAAGCGCCGAACGCCCGCGCGGGCCGCGGGCGCTCCCCCGTTGCAATCGCCGTGCGGGCATGGGAAATCCTCGGGGCCTGTGCCGAGGAGGAGCCCATGCGCTTGCGGAGCCGATACCTGAGCGGGCTCGTCGCCGCGCTCTCGCTGCTTGCCGCCGGGCGGAGCCTCGCCCAGACGCCGCCGGCGCCGGCGGTGGTGGTGGCGCCGGCCGAGATGACCGAGGTGCGGCAGAGCGCCGGCTTCACCGGCCGGGTGGTCGCGGCGCAGAAGGTCGACGTCCGCGCCCGCGTCGCCGGCTTCATCGAGGAGATCCTCTTCCGCGAGGGCTCGGAGGTCGAGGCCGGCGCGCTCCTCTACCGCATCCAGGACGACGAATACCGCGCCGCCGTCGCCGAGATCGAAGGCTCGATCGCCGCCGCCGAGGCGGAGCGCAAGCTGGCGCAGCTCGAGCGCGACCGCAAGGCGGAGCTGGTCCGCCGCAACACCGTAGCCCAGAACGAGCTCGACGTCGCCGAGGCGCAGCTCGGCCGCGCCGAGGGCGAGGTCGCGCGGCTGAACGGCACGCTCGAGCGGCAGAGGCTCCAGCTCTCCTACACCGAGATCACCGCCCCCTTTGCCGGCACCGTCGGCCTCTCCGCCGTCGACGTGGGGGCGCTGGTCGGCCCCGACACCGGCCCGCTCACCACGCTGACGCTGCTCGATCCGATCGACGTCACCTTCCCGGTCGCCACCGCGCTGCTGCTCGACTATCACGAGGCGGTGGCGCAGGGGACGGCGAGCCGCGAGGCGACCGTCCGCCTGACGCTCCCGAACGGCACCGTCTATCCGCTCGCCGGCAACGTCGACTACATCAGCGCCGACGTGGCGCAGGGCACCGATACGGTCACCGTGCGGGCGATCTTCGAGAACCCGGACGGGGTGCTCCTAGACGGGGCGCTGGTCGGCGTGTCGCTCGAGCAGCGCGAGCCCGAGCAGCGGCTGACCGTGCCGCAGCAGGCGGTGCAGCGCGACCAGGCCGGCGCCTTCGTGCTGCTGGTCGACGCCGACTCGAAGGTCGAGCTCCGCCGCGTCCAGGTCGGCCGCGTCGAGCAGGGGCGTGCCCTCATCACCGGCGGCCTCGCCGAGGGCGAGAACGTGATCATCGAGGGGGTGAACAAGGTCCGGCCCGGCATCGTCGTCGACGCCGCGGCGGTGGGCGGCTGACCCGCCATGCTCTCCGACATCTTCATCAGCCGCCCGCGGCTCAGCGCGGTCATCTCCATCGTCCTGACGCTGGCCGGGCTCATCGCGCTCGGCGCGCTGCCGGTGGCGCAATATCCTGACATCGTCCCGCCGCAGGTGACGGTCACCGCCACCTACCCGGGCGCCGGCGCCGACGTGGTCGAGACGACGGTCGGCCAGCCGATCGAGAGCCGCGTCGTCGGCGTCGAGGACATGCTCTACATGAAGTCGACGAGCGGCGCCGACGGCTCCTACCGGCTGACCGTCACCTTCGCCGTCGGCACCGACCCCGACATCGCCACCGTCAACGTGCAGAACCGGGTGTCGCTGGCGCTCCCCGGCCTGCCCCAGGAAGTCAGCCAGATCGGCGTCAGCGTCCGCAAGCAGTCCTCGGCACTGCTGCAGGTCATCGCGATCAGCTCGACCGACCCGGCGCACGACGGGCTCTTCCTCTCCAACTACGCCACGATCAACCTGCTCGACGCGCTGAAGCGGGTGCCGGGCGTCGGCGACGCCTCGCTCTTCGGCGCCCTCGACTACTCGATGCGCATCGTCCTCGACGTCGACCGGATGACGAGCCTCGGGCTCACGCCGGGCGACGTCGTCGCCGCCCTCAAGGCGCAGAACGTGCAGGCGGCGATCGGCCGCATCGGCGCCCAGCCGATGACCGACGACCCGCTCTTCCAGCTCAACCTGACGACGCAGGGCCGGCTGACCGACCCGGCCCAGTTCGCCGACGTGGTGCTGCGCGCCAACCCGGACGGCTCGTTCCTGCGCATCCGCGACGTGGCGGCGGTCGACCTCGGCGCGCGCAGCTCCGACGTCGTCGCCCGCTTCGACGGCGAGCCGACCGCGATGATCGGCATCTACCAGCTCCCCGGGGCCAATGCGCTCGCCGCCGGCGAGGGCATCGAGGCGACGCTCGAGCGGCTGTCGGCGAACTTCCCCGAGGGCGTCGGCTACGACACCGTCTACGACACCACCGCCTTCGTCGAGGCGAGCGTCGCCGAGGTCGAACACACGCTGATCGAGGCCTTCGTCCTCGTCATCCTCGTCGTCTTCCTCTTCCTCGGCAACTGGCGCGCCACGCTCATCCCGCTCCTCGCCGTGCCGGTGGCCTTGATCGGCACCTTCGCGGTGATGCTGGCGATGGGCTTCTCGCTCAACACGGTCTCGCTCCTCGCCATGGTGCTCGCCATCGGCATCGTCGTCGACGACGCCATCGTCGTGGTCGAGAACGTCGAGCGGGTGATGGAAGAGAACCCCGGCCTCTCCGCCGCCGAGGCGGCGCGGCGGGCGATGGGCGAGATCACCGGCGCCATCCTCGCCATCACGCTCGTCCTGCTCTCGGTCTTCGTGCCGGTCGCCTTCATCCCCGGCATCTCCGGCGCCCTCTTCCAGCAGTTCGCCGTGGCGGTCTCGGTCTCCATGGTGATCTCGGCGATCAACGCGCTCACCCTCAGCCCCGCGCTCTGCGCCGTCCTGCTGAAGCCGCACCACGGCCCGAAGCGCGGCCCCCTCGGCTGGCTCTCGCGGCGGATCGACGATGCGCGCGACGGCTACGTCCGGGTCGCCGGCGTCATCGCGCGCCGGGCGGTGATCGGGCTGCTGCTCCTCGCCGTCGCCTTCGGCGCGGTCGGCTGGCTCTTCAAGGTCGTCCCCTCGGGCTTCCTGCCGAGCGAGGACCAGGGCGCCTTCTTCGTCGAGGTGCGCCTGCCCGAGGGCTCCTCGCTCAACCGCGCCGACGCCGCCATGCGCCAGGTCGAGACGGCGCTGCGCGGCATCGAGGGCGTGCAGGGGGTGGTGAGCGCCACCGGCTACAGCTTCCTCGACGGCCTCGCCAAGTCGAACTCGGGCTTCGCCGTCGTCGCCATGAAGCCCTTCGACGAGCGCACCGACCCCGGCGCCTCGGTCTTCGCCGCGCTCGCCGCCGCCAACGCCCGCGGCCAGGCGGTGCGCGAGGCGCAGGTCTTCGCCTTCAACCTCCCGCCGATCATCGGCCTCGGCACCGGCTCGGGCTTCGAGTACCAGCTCCTCGATCTCGAGGGCCGCGGCACCGCCGAGCTCGCCCAGGTGGCGGGCGGCCTCATGGTCGCCGCCAACCAGGACCCGCGCCTCGGCCCGACCTTCACCACCTTCTCGGCCGGCTCGCCGCAGCTCTATCTCGAGCTCGACCGCGAGCGGCTGCAGACCCTCGGCGTCTCGGTCAGCGACCTCTTCACCACGCTGCAGGGCACGCTCGGCCAGATCTACGTCAACGACTTCAACCTCTTCGGCCGCACCTGGCAGGTGAACGTGCAGGCGCGCGACGCCGACCGCGCCTCGGTCGACGACATCAGCCGCCTGCACGTGCGCAACGCGGCGGGCGAGATGACGCCGGTCAGCGCCGTGGCGCGGGTCGAATACGTCGTCGGGCCGCAGTCGATCGTCCGCTACAACAACTATCGCTCGGTGACGCTGAACGGCTCGCCGGCGCCGGGGGTGGCATCGGGCGCCGCGCTGCAGGCGATGGAGGAGGTGAGCGCCCAGGTCCTGCCGCCCGGCTACAGCTTCGAGTGGAGCGGCACCGCGCTGCAGGAGAAGGAGGCCGCCGGCCAGACCGGCACGATCCTCGCGCTCGCCCTCCTCTTCGCCTATCTCTTCCTCGTCGCGCTCTACGAGAGCTGGACCATCCCCATCCCGGTCCTCCTGTCGGTCGCCGTCGGCGTCGCGGGCGCGCTCCTCGCGCTCAAGCTCGCCGGCCTCCCCTTCGACATCTACGCCCAGATCGGGCTCGTCGTGCTGATCGCGCTCGCCGCCAAGAACGCCATCCTGATCGTGGAGTTCGCCAAGGCGCGGCGCGAGGCCGGCATGGGCATCGCCGAGGCGGCGCTCGACGGCGCCCGCACCCGCTTCCGCGCCATCCTGATGACGAGCTTCGCCTTCATCGCCGGCCTCATCCCGCTGGTCACCGCCGAGGGTGCCGCCATGCTCTCGCGCCGCGCCGTCGGCACTGGGGTCGCCGGCGGCATGCTCGCCGCCGCGCTGGTCGGCATCTTCCTCATCCCGTCCCTCTACGTGATCTTCCAGACCGCCCGCGAGTGGGTGAAGCGGCGGACCGGCGGCGCCGCCCCCGGGAGCGCACCCGCCGATGGCCGGTGACGCCGGACCCGCGATCCGCTATCCTCGGGACGAGGAGCTTGCGATGAACGAGCATGCCCGGCCGCCCCGGTCGCCCGCCACCTACCAGGACGTCCTCGATGCCCCGGCGCACATGGTGGCCGAGCTCGTCGGCGGCGCGCTCCACCTCCATCCGCGGCCGGCGTTTCCGCACGCCCTCGCCGGATCGTCGCTCGGCGTCGAGCTCGGCGGGCCCTTCCAGAAGGGGCGCGGCGGCCCCGGCGGCTGGTGGATCATCGACGAGCCGGAGCTGCATCTCGGGCCGGACGTGCTCGTGCCCGACCTCGCCGGCTGGCGCCGGGAGCGGATGCCGACGTTTCCCGACGCGCCTTGGTCGGACCTCGCCCCCGACTGGGTCTGCGAGGTGCTGAGCCCCGGCACGCGAGGGTTCGATCTCACCGACAAGCGCCGCATCTATGCCGAGAGCGGCGTCGCGCACCTCTGGCTCGTCGACCCGACGCCCCGCACGCTCGAGGCCTTCGCGCTTCAGGAGGGCCGCTGGGTCCTCATCGCAGCGCTGAAGGACGACGACGAAGTGAGCGTGCCGCCCTTCGAGGCGATCACCTTCCCGCTTTCGGCGCTCTGGCCCGACTGAAGCCGCATCGCGCCCCGGACACGCATTGACAGCGGCGGCGGCCCCGGCCGAGGATGATCGCCTCACGCGCATCCGGGAGGGAAAAGCATGTATCCGAGGTACGGCCTGCTGGCGGGCGCGCTCGTCCTTTTCATCGGGGCCGTCCCGCTCGAGGCGGCGTCGCCCGAGCCGGTCAAGGGCGAGAGCGGCATGGTGGTGACGGCGCACCACCTCGCCTCCCGGATCGGGGTCGACGTGCTGGAGCAGGGCGGCAACGCGGTCGATGCCGCCGTCGCCGTCGGCTACGCGCTGGCCGTCGCCTACCCGCAGGCCGGCAACGTCGGCGGCGGCGGCTTCATGACCGTCCGCTTCGCCGACGGGCGCACCACCTTCCTCGACTTCCGCGAGCGGGCGCCGGCGGCCGCCACCGCCGGCATGTACCTCGACGACGCCGGCAACATCGTCGAGGGCGCCAGCACCGACACCTTCCTCGCCGTCGGCGTGCCCGGCTCGGTCGCCGGCCTCGAGCTCGCCCGCGAGAAGTACGGCACCCGGAGCCGCGAGGAGCTGATCGCGCCGGCGATCGCGCTTGCCCGCGACGGCTTCGCGCTGACCGACTACGACGCGAGCGCCCTCAACGACGCGGCGCAGATGTTCGCCCGCGACCCGGCGGCGAACGCGATCTTCGCGAAGCCGGACGGCGCGCCCTTCGTGGCCGGCGACACGCTCACGCAGCCCGATCTCGCCGCGACCCTGACCGCGATCTCCGAAGGCGGGCGCGACGGCTTCTACACCGGTCCGGTGGCGGAGAAGATCGTCGCGGCGAGCGAGGCCAAGGGCGGCCTCTTCACCCTCGACGACCTCGCCGACTACCAGGTGCGCGAGCTCGATCCGGTCGCCTGCTCCTACCGCGGCTACGAGATCGTCTCCTCGCCGCCGCCGAGCTCGGGCGGCGTCATCATCTGCGAGATCCTCAACGTCCTCGAGGGCTATCCGCTCGCCTTCCTCGGCCCCGACTCGGCCGAGACGGTGCACCTGATGGTCGAGGCCATGCGCCACGCCTACGTCGACCGCAACAGCGCGCTCGGCGACCCCGACTTCGTCGACAACCCGGTCGCGAGGCTGACCGACAAGGCCTACGCCGCCGAGATCCGCACCCGGATCGACCCCTACCGCGCCGGCGTCTCGGCCGACCTCATGCCGGAGCCCGTCGCCGAGTCCGTCGAGACGACGCACTATTCGATCATCGACGCCGAGGGCAACGCCGTCGCCGTCACCTACACCCTCAACGGCAGTTTCGGCACCGGCATCGTCGCCGACGGCACCGGGATCCTGCTCAACAACGAGATGGACGACTTCACCGCCAAGCCCGGCACCCCGAACATGTACGGCCTCGTCCAGGGCGACGCCAACGCCGTCGCGCCGGGCAAGTCGCCCCTCTCCTCGATGAGCCCGACCATCGTCTCGCGCGGCGGCTCGCCCTTCATGGTGATCGGCAGCCCCGGCGGCCCGCGCATCATCACCATCACGCTCGAGACGATCCTCAACGTCATCGACCACGGCATGAACATCCAGGAGGCGATCGACGCGCCGCGCATTCACCACCAGTGGCTGCCCGACGTGGTGCTGGCCGAGCCCTACGCCCTCTCGCCCGACACGGTGCGCCTGCTGACCGGCATGGGCCACCGCGTGACCGGCGATCCCGACTGGCCGATCTGGGGCGAGGCGGCGGGCATCCTCGTCGGCGGCGCCAGCCTCGCCGAGATCGAGGCGGGCGGCGGCGCCCGCTACAACGGCGCCATCGACAGCCGCGCCGCCTCCGGGGCCGCGATCGGCTACTGACCGGCCACCGCCCGCGTCGCCTTGGCCTCGACGCGGGCGCGGATGCGCGCGGGGTCGATGATCGGCGTCGCGGCGAAGAGGGTGCGGGTGTAGGGATGCTCGGGCGCGGCGAAGATGTCGTCGCGGCTGCGGTACTCGACCGCCTCGCCCTTGTTCATCACCATCACGTCGTCGGCGACGTGGCGCACCACCGAGAGGTCGTGCGAGATGAAGACGTAGGTGAGCGAGAACTCGTCCTGCAGGTCCTGCAGCAGGTTCAGGATCTGCGCCTGCACCGAGAGATCGAGCGCCGAGACCGGCTCGTCGAGGACGAGGAGCACCGGATGCACCATCACCGCCCGGGCGATGGCGATGCGCTGGCGCTGGCCGCCGGAGAACATGTGCGGATAGCGGTTGAAGTGCTCGGGGCGGAGCCCGACCTTCAAGAGCATCGCCATCGCCCGGTCGCGCCGGTCGCCGGCCGAGAAGTCGGTGTTGAGCTTCAGGGGCTCCGAGAGCACGTCGCCGATCTTCTGCCGCGGGTTCAGCGAGCCGTAGGGGTTCTGGAACACGATCTGCACCTTGCGGCGCATCTCGCGGCTGACGCCGTGGCGGGCGATGTCGACCTCGCGCCCCTCGATCAGCAGGGTGCCGCCGGTCGGCGGGTCGATCATGGTGATGATCCGGGCGAGCGTCGACTTGCCGCAGCCCGACTCGCCGACGACGGCCAGCGTCTTGCCGCGCTCGACCTTGAGGTCGATGCCCTTGAGCGCCCGGACGACGCGCCGCGCGCCGAACCCGCCGCCCGAGACATAGTCCCGCACGATCCCGCGGGTCTCGAGGACGGGCGGCTCGCTCATGCCGCGCCTCCGGGAGCGAAGTCCGATACCGTGGGCAGCCGACCGCCGCGCGCGTTCTCCGGCAGCGCCGAGAGGAGGGCGCGCGTATAGGGGTTCTGCGGCCGCTCGAACAGCGACAGCACGTCGGTATCCTCCATCTTGCGGCCGTTGTACTGCACGATCACCCGGTCGGCGGTCTCCGCCACCACCCCCATATCGTGGGTGATGAGCACGAGCCCCATGCCGTGCTCGGCCTGCAGCCGGAGCAGCAGGTCGAGGATCTGCTTCTGGATCGTCACGTCGAGCGCGGTGGTCGGCTCGTCGGCGATCAGCAGCTTCGGGTTGCAGGCGGTGGCGATGGCGATCATCACCCGCTGGCACTGGCCGCCCGACATCTGGTGCGGGAAGGACCGCAGCCGCTCCTCCGGCTCGGGGATACCGACCGCGGCGAGGAGTTCGACCGCGCGGGCGCGGCGGGCCGCCCGGTCGAGGTCGGTGTGCCGCTCGAGCGTCTCCTCGATCTGGAAGCCGACGGTGAAGCAGGGATTGAGGCTCGCGACCGGCTCCTGGAAGATCATCGCCATCTCGCTGCCGGACATGCCGCGCCGCTCCCGCGCCGACATGGCAAGAAGATCGCGCCCCTCGAAGCGCAGCGCGTCGGCCGTCACCGTGGCGGTGGGCGGCAGGAGGCCCATGACGGCGAGCATGGCGACCGACTTGCCCGACCCCGACTCGCCGACGATGGCCAGCACCTCGCCCCGGTCGACCGAGAGGTCGATCCCCTGCACGGCGAAGAAGCGCCCGGCGGCGGTCTCGAAGGAGACGCTGAGGTTGCGGACTTCGAGCAGCGCCACGGGGTCAGCTCCGCTTCAGCTTCGGGTCGAGCGTGTCGCGCAGCCCGTCGCCGATGAGGTTGATGGCCAGCACGGTGATGAGGATGGCGAGGCCCGGCATCGTCACCACCCACCAGGCGCTCTGGATGAACTCGCGCGCCTCGGCGAGCATGGTGCCCCACTCCGGCGTCGGCGGCTGCGCGCCCATGCCGAGGAAGCCGAGCGCAGCCGCCTCGAGGATTGCGTTCGAGAAGGAGAGCGTCGCCTGCACGATGAGGGGGCCAAGGCAGTTGGGCAGGATGGTGCGGAACATGAGCCTGAGGTTGGCGGCGCCGGCCACCCTGGCCGCCATCACGTATTCGCGGTTCTTCTCCGCCATCACCGCCCCGCGCGTCAGCCGGGCAAAGTGCGGCTGCAGCACCACGGCGATCGCCAGCATGGCGTTGAAGAGGCCCGGCCCGATGATCGCCACCAGCACCAGCGCCAGGAGCAGCGAGGGGAAGGCGAGGATGATGTCCATGATGCGCATGATGAGCGCATCGACCCAGCCGCCGAAGTAGCCGGCCACCAGCCCGACGACGATCCCGGTGACGAGCGCCAGCGTCACCACCACCAGGCCGATCATCAGCGAGTAGCGCGCGCCGAAGATCAGCCGCGACAGGATGTCGCGCCCGAGCGCATCGGTGCCGAGCAGGAAGCCGGGCTTCGCCCCCTCGACCCAGAAGGGCGGCGCCAGCAGAGCGTCGCGGAACTGCTGCGCCGGATCGTGCGGCGCGATCAGCGGCGCGAAGATCGCGATCAGCACGGTCAGGAGGAAGACCACCAGCCCGATCAGCGCGCCGCGGTTGCCGGCGAAGTAGCGCCAGTTCTCCAGCCACGGCGAGACCGGCGCCGGCCCGGCCGGTCGCGACGCGCTCAGCAGGTCGGGGTCATCTGTAGCGGACACGGGGGTTTATCAGTCCATAGAGGATGTCGACGGTCAGGTTCACGAGCATCACCATGGCGGCGATGAGCAGCAGCCCTCCCTGCACGACCTGGTAGTCGCGGCGCGAGATGGAGTCGATCATCCACTTGCCGATACCGGGCCAGGAGAAGATCGTCTCGGTCAGGATCGCGCCGCCCATCAGCACGCTCACCTGCAGGCCGATCGTGGTGACGACCGGGATCAGCGCGTTGCGCAGCGCATGCAGCCAGATGATCCGCCGCGGCGCCAGCCCCTTCGAGCGTGCCGTGGTGACGTAGAGCTCGCCCAGCACCTCCAGCATCGCCGAGCGGGTCTGCCGCGCGACGACCGCGAGCGGGATCGTCGCCAGCACGATCGTCGGCAGGATCAGGTGCTGGACGGCGGACCAGAAGGCGGCCGGCTTGCCGGCGAGCAGGCTGTCGATCAGCATGAAGCCGGTCACGGTCGGGAAGAACTGCGTCAGCGAGATCCGCCCCGAGACCGGCGTCCAGCCGAGGTTGGTCGAGAAGAGGATGATGAGCAGGAGCGCCCACCAGAAGATCGGCATCGAGTAGCCGACGAGCGCGGTCCCCATGGTGAGCTGGTCGACCCAGCTCCCCCGCCGGAGCGCCGCGAGGATGCCGGCGGCGATGCCGAGGACGGTGGCGAGCAGCATGGCGCAGAAGGCAAGCTCGAGCGTCGCGGGGAAGCGCGCCATGAACTCGCTCAGGACCGGCCGCTTCGAGGAGAAGGAGTAGCCGAAGTCGCCGTGCAGCAGCCCGCCGGTATACTCGACATACTGTCGCCAGAGCGGCTGGTCGAAGCCGAACTGCGCCATCAGCTCGGCGTGCCGCTCGGGCGAGACGGCGCGCTCGCCGGCCATCAGCAGCACCGGATCGCCGGGCAGCAGGCGGATGAAGACGAAGGCCACGAGCGTGATGCCGATGAAGGTCGGCACGATCAGGAGCAGGCGGTGCAGAATGAAGCGCAGCATCACGTCCCCCGCCGGCGACGGGCGCGGACGCCTGGCGGCGCCGCGCCCGGGCGTCTCGTCACTCGCTCTTGCTCACCCCGACGAAGCGGTGGATGCCGAGCGGGTCCTGCACGAAGCCGACGACGTTCTTGCGCATCGGCATCGTGGTGATCGAATGGGCGATGGTCGCCCAGGGCGCCTGCTCCTTGAAGATCACCTGCGCCTGGTCGTAGAGCGGCTTGCGCTCCTCCTGGGCGAAGGTGGTCCTGGCCTCCTGCAGCAGGTCCTCGTAGGGCTGGTAGCACCACTGGGCGCGGTTGTTGCCGCCCACCGCGCCGCAGCCGAGCAGCACGCCGAGGAAGTTGTCCGGGTCGGCGTTGTCGCCGGTCCAGCCGAGCAGCACCGCCCCGTCGCGGTCCTTGGCCGAGGACTGCGCCAGATACTCGCCCCACTCCAGCGAGACGATCTCGACCTCCACGCCCACCGCGGCGAAGTCGGCCTGGATGAGCTCGGCCATGCGCCGCGCGTTGGGGTTGTAGGGCCGCTGCACCGGCATCGCCCAGACCTTCATCTTCAGGTCCTTGACGCCCGCCGCCTCGAGCTCGGCCTTGGCCGCCTCGGGATCGTAGGGATCGTCGGTGAGGTTCGCGTTGTAGCCCCAGGAGGTCGGCGGCAGCGGCGCCACCGCCACCGTGCCGGTGCCCTGGAAGACCGCCTCGATGATCGCTTCCTTGTTGATCGCCTTGTTGAGCGCCCGGCGCACCTCGACCTTGTCGAAGGGCTCCATCAGCGTGTTGTAGGCGAGATAGCCGATGTTGAAGCCTTCCTGCTGCATCACCGTCAGGTCGGGGTTCGCCTTCAGCGCCTCGATGTCGGCCGGGTTCGGATAGGGGAAGATATCGCACTCGCCGGCGACGAGCTTCTGCAGCCGCACCCCCGGATCGACGGTGATCGCGAAGATCAGGTCGTCGATCGCCTCCTTGCCGCCCCAGTAGTCCGCGAAGGCCTGGTAGCGGATCACCGCGTCCTGCTGGTAGTCGACGAAGGTGAAGGGCCCGGTGCCCACCGGCAGCACGTTGAACTGCTCCTTCTTCCCCTCCGCCTCGAGCTGGTCGGCATACTCCTTGGAGACGATGGAGGCGAAGTCCATCGGGAAGGTGGCGAGGACCGTGGCATCCGGCTTGTTCAGCACGAACTTCACCGTCATGTCGTCGACCTTGACGATCTCCTTCAGCGAGGGGGCGATGGTCCCGTCGAAATACACCCAGGCGATGCCCGGCGTATATTCGTACCAGGGGCCTTCCTTGTCGAACTGCCGCTGGAAGGAGAAGACCACGTCGTCGGCGTTCATCTCGCGCGTCGGCGTGAACCAGGGCGTGGTCTGGAACTTCACCCCCGGGCGCAGGTGGAAGGTGATCTCGGTGCCGTCCTCCGAGGTCTCCCAGCTCTCGGCGAGCCCCGGCTCGGTCTCGGTCGAGCCCTTCTTGAACTCGATCAGCCGGTTGTAGGTCGTGCGCGACGAGGCGTCGAACGTCGTCCCCGAGGTCCAGGGCGCCGGGTCGAAGCCCTCGGGCGACCCCTCGCTGCAGTAGACGAGGGTCGTCGCCTGCGCCGCGCCGGCGGCCAGCAGTCCGACCGCCGTCGCTGCCAGCAGTCGCTTCAGCAGTGTCATGGTCTCTCCACTCCCTGGATGCGGCACCGGCGGGCCGGCGCTGCGGTGTCGGTTTCGGGCCGCGCCGTGTTGAGGAGTGGGCGCGGCTTCTCTTGGATGCCGAACGGTATGTGATAATAGCAGCCCCGCGCAATAGCGGCGCGGCGGAGAGGAGAAACACCGATGACGACGACCAGGCAGGGCCGGCTCCTCGCCGCGATGGAGGAGGCGGACCTCGATGCCGCCGCCTTCGTGCCGGGGCCGAACTTCTACTTCCTGACGGGGGCGCACTTCCACCTGATGGAGCGCCCGACGGTCCTTCTCGTCACCCGCGCGGGCGAGCGCCATGCGGTGATGCCGCTCCTCGAGCGCACCCGCTGGCAGAGCGTCGCCCCCGACGTCGAGACGGTCTACTGGCAGGACGCCGACGGCTATGCCGGCGCCTTCGCCGCCCTCGCCCGCCGCATCGCCCCCGTGGCCGGCCGCGGCCGCATCGGCGTCGAGGGCCAGCGCATGCGGCTCTTCGAGGCCGAGGCGCTGCGCGCGGCCCTCCCCGCCGCCGCCGTCGTCGACACCCACGCGCTCCTCTCGCGGATGCGCCTGCACAAGGACGCGGGCGAGATCGCGGCGCTCCGCCGCGCCATCGCGATCAGCGAGACGGCGCTCGCCGCCACCATCGCCGCCGCCACCGCCGGCATGAGCGAGGCCGAGGTCCGCGCCCGCCTGCTCGCCGAGATGCTCGCCGCCGGCGCCGACGGCCCCTCGTTCGACCCGATCGTCCTCGCCGGCCCGGCCTCGGCCGACCCGCACGGCAGCCCGAGCCCCGACCGCCGCCTCGAGCGGGGCCAGCCGCTGCTCATCGACTACGGCGCCGCCTGGGGCGGCTATTTCGCCGACATCACCCGCACCTTCTTCGTCGGCGAGGCCTCCTCCGAGCATCGCGACATCTACGAGGCCGTCCTCGCCGCCAACGCGTTCGGCCGCGAGACCGCCCGCCCCGGCATGACGCTCGACGCCCTCGACCGCACCGTCACCGAGAAGCTCCGCGCCGGCGGCTTCCCCGAACTCGTCCTCACCAAGACCGGGCACGGCCTCGGCCTCGACGTGCACGAGGCGCCGCAAGTGATGGTCGGCAATCTCCAGGAGATCGAGCCCGGCATGGTCTTCACCATCGAGCCCGGCCTCTACCGCCCGGGCGACATCGGCGTCCGCATCGAGGACGACGTCCTCGCCACCCCGGACGGCGCCGAGTCCCTGACCGCCTTCGAGCGCGGCCTGACCGTGATCGGATAGCCTACTCCGGCTCCGCGCCGCCCATCGCCCGCCGGTAGGCCGCGCGCACCTCGTCGGCCTGCGCCTGCGCGTTGGTGAAGGCCTCGCGGGTCAGCGCCAGCTCCGCCTCGACCTTCGCCAGCCGCTGTTCCGCGGCCGCTTCCGCTTCGACGAGCCGGCGCTCGGCCCGGCGCCGGGCCCCCTCGGCCGCATGAAGCTCGCTCGCCATCTCGGAATGGCCCACGCTGTGCGGCCCGTGCGCGTTCATCCGCGAGAAGATCCAGCGGAAGATCCAGCCGAGCGCGAAGGCCGCGAAGAGCGCCGCCGCGACCACCATGGTCAGCTCATTGCGGTCCATCGCCGCTCCCCTCCTCGTCGCCCTCCGCCTGCAGCGGACTGAAGGCAATACGCCGGTTCTGCGCCCGGCCCTCGGCCGTGCCGTTGTCGGCCACCGGCCGGCTCTCGCCGTAGCCGCGCGCCGTCGCCTGCGGCAGCGCCAGCCCGCGCTCGCGCAGCGCGGCCAGCACCGCTTCCGCGCGCCGCTGGCTGAGCTGCTGGTTGCCCGACTCCGACCCCTCGGAATCGGTGTGCCCGCCGATCTCCAGCGCCACGTCCGGGCAGGCGCCGAGCGCCGTGGCCACCTCGTCGAGCACCGCCCCGCTCTCGGCGGCGAGCTCGGCCGAGCCCGGCGCGAACGCGATCGGCGCGCGCGCGAGCCGCCGCCGCCGCGGTTTGCAGGC
>NZ_CALLYO010000115.1 GCF_937858865.1 uncultured Amaricoccus sp.
GGCGGGCGGCCGGGGCCGCCCGCCGCGGGGGTCAGGCTTCGGCGACGGTGATGCCGTAGCGGAAGGTGTCGGGGTCGAGGCAGTCGAGCAGCATGCCGGCGACCTCGGCCTGCGGGTACATCAGGAAGGCGACCTGGTGCGCCGAGCCGGGCAGCGTCAGGTCGTGGGCGTCGTTGTAGGGCATCCAGTTGCCCTCCCAGGCGCCGAAGAGCTTTTCGCGCGCGGCGACGACGACGGGGCTGTCGAGGGCGTTGTCGCCCGGCGGCTCCTCGAGCACCACCTTGCGCACGTCGGCGGGATCGACCGGGGTCCAGCCGGTCTCGGCCAGGTAGACCTCGGCCCGGCAGTGCTGCGCCTTGGTGATCGTCTCGTTCTTCGCCCCGAGGCTGGCGTAGCCGAAGGCCGAGGGCGCGACGCGGATGCCGTAGAGGTCGCGCGCCGGGAGGCCCGAGGCGCGGGCCAGCGCCACGAAGAGCGCGTTGAGGTCGGCGCACTTGCCGCCGAGGTTGCCCGAGGCGAGCATGCTCGCCACGTCGCCGATGCCGCAGCCGCGCACCGCCGCGACGCGCTCGGTATTCTCCACCACCCAGTCGTAGATCGCCCGCGCCTTGGCCCCGTCGCTCTCGGCCCCGGCGGTGATCCGGGCGGCGGTCTCGGCGACGATGCCGTCGGTCGGCAGCAGGTCGGTCGGCGCCAGGTAGAGCTGACGCTCAGCCTCGCCGAGCGGCAGGGCGGTGCCCTTGCCCGCCCGGTCGCGCGAGCGGAAGCGGCTCGTCACCTCGATGAGGGGCGGCTCGTCGCCGGCGAAGGTCGCGCGCAGCATCCGCGCGCCGTAGCGCGGGTCGGTGACGACCTCGGCGGTGGCGGCGTTCCCGGTCCAGGCGTCGTCCTCGGGCTGGACCCAGTCGTCCTGCGCGATCGACGGCAGCGGCACCCAGGCCTGCGCCCCGCCCGTCCCGGCGGCGAGGTCGAGCCGGGTGGTGACGGTGAAGGTCCGCCACGGCCCCGGCTGCGGGTCGAAGACCGGCGCGGCGCGCAGGAGCCCGGGTGCGGCGAAGGCCGCCGCGGCCGTGGCCGCGGCGCTCGCCATGAAGTCACGTCGGCTGATCATCGGCTTTTTCCTCCCTGTTTCCGATAAGCTCGTCGAGCCGCGCGGCGACGGCGGGCGCGTCCCAGCCGAGATCGCCCTCCACGAAGCCCACGATCCGCTGCTCCCCGTCGAGGACGAAGCTCGACGGCAGCGCCACGACGCCCCAGCCGCGCGTCACCTTGCGGTCCGGGTCGAGGACGACGGGGAAGCCGACCGGGTGCGCCTCGAGGAAGCGGGCGACGCGCGCCTCGACCTCGCCGACGTCGATGGCGAGGACGGCGATCCGGCCGGCGGCGGCCATCCGGTCGAGCGCGCCGAGCTCCTCGACGCAGGGCGCGCACCAGGTGGCGAAGAAATGGATGACGAGGGGCCGCCCGGCGAAGTCGCCCGGCCCGAGGCTGCCGCCGCCGACCGCGCTCAGGGTGAAGGCGGGGCCGGCCGGGCCGGTCGGCTCGCGCAGCTCGGCGGCGTTCGCGCCGGCGGCGAGCAGGACGAAAAGTGCCGCGAAGGCTTCGGCCAGCCGGGAGGGATGAAGGACGCCCCGAGCCTCGGGAGCCGCGTCGAATGCCACGGCCCGCATCATGGCCGAGGGCGCTTCGGCCTGTCAACGTCGTGCTGTTGACAATCTCGGAGGCCCCCGCCGATGCTGGGGCGAGGGCCGAGGAGAGCTGGCATGGCGGACGTGGTCGCGGAGGAACCGAGGCTGACCAGCCTCGCGCATGGCGGCGGCTGCGGCTGCAAGCTGGCGCCGGCGGTGCTGCAGGACCTGCTGTCGGGCCAGCCGCGAACGGCCGCCTTCTCGCAGCTCCTCGTCGGCACCGAGACCGGCGACGACGCGGCGGTCTGGCAGATCGACGCGGCGACCTGCCTCGTCGCGACGACCGACTTCTTCATGCCGATGGTCGACGATCCGCGCGACTTCGGCCGCATCGCGGCGACGAACGCGCTCTCGGACGTCTACGCCATGGGCGGGCGGCCGGTGCTGGCGCTGGCGGTGCTCGGCATGCCGATCGACAGGCTGCCGGCGGCGACGATCCGGGCGATCCTCGAGGGCGGGGCGGAGGTCTGCGCCGCGGCGGGGATCCCGGTCGCGGGCGGGCATTCGATCGATGCGCCGGAGCCGATCTACGGCCTCGTCGCCATCGGCCTCTGCCGGCCGGAGGAGGTGCGGCGCAACGCCGGGGCGCGGCCGGGGGACGCGCTGATCCTCACCAAGGCGATCGGGGTCGGCATCTATTCGGCGGCGATCAAGAAGCAGGCGCTGCCGGCGGCGGGCTATGCCGAGTTCATCGCCTCGACGACGCAGCTCAACCGCATCGGGGGCGAACTCGGCCGGGATCCGGCGGTGCATGCCGTCACCGACGTCACCGGCTTCGGCCTGCTCGGGCACGCGCTCGAGATGGCGCGGGCGTCGGCGGCGACGCTGGTGATCGAGGATGCGGCCGTGCCGCTCTTCGACGCCGCCGAGGCGCTGGCGCGGCAGGGCCGGGTCACCGGCGCCTCGGGGCGCAACTGGGCGAGCTACGGGCAGGCGGTGGCGCTGCCCGGCGGGATGCCGGACTGGCGGCGGCAGATCCTGACCGATCCGCAGACCTCCGGCGGGCTGCTCATCGCCTGCGACCCGGCGCAGGCGGACGACCTGCTCGGCGAGATCCGCGCGGCGGGCTTCGCCAGCGCGCGCCTTATCGGCCGGGTCGAGGCCGGCGCGGCGGGGGTGCGCGTGGAGGGCTGAGCCCCGTCCGTGTCCCGTCCGTCGACCCGCGGGAGCGAGGAAAATGCTGCGCAGCAAAAGTGCAGCAATCCGCGAGCCGCGGAGGCGCTCGGACGGCCGCCGGACAGGGGGGCCCGGCCGGCTTTCCGCCACCCGTGCCGGGGGAATTCCGGCACTTTCGGGCGATCCTGCCATAATCGGTATCGAGGAAGTTGATTCCCAAACCTGTTTGACCTAGGCTTGTTTGCAGACGTCGGAAAACCGACCCAGCGAAGCTTGCCAGGGAGGAGCTCATGAACATTGACCTCACGCGTCGGGCGTTCCTAGGGGGGGCCGGCGCGGGTGTGGCAGCGACGACGCTCGGAGCGTTCGGCTTCGACGGAGTCGAGGCGGCGCACGCCGCCGCCGTGAAGGCCTTCCGCCTGGCCAAGACCGTCGAGGCGCGCAGCAGCTGCCCCTACTGTGCGGTCTGCTGCGGGATGATGATCTACTCGGCCGAGAGCAAGAGCGAGCCGGGCAAGATGGAGGTCGTCCACATCGAGGGCGACGCCGACAATCCGGTCAACCGCGGCACGCTCTGCCCGAAGGGCGCGGCGGCGATCGACTACATCCGCTCGCCGAAGCGGGTGAAGGCGCCGATGTACCGCAAGCCCGGCGCGAGCGAGTTCGAGGAAGTCAGCTGGGACTTCGCGATGGAGCGCATCGCGCGGCTGATGAAGGACGACCGCGACGCCAACTTCGTCGAGACCAACAACGACGGCGTCACCGTCAACCGCTGGTCGTCGATGGGCTTCCTCTCGGGGAGCTCGGTCACCAACGAGACGGGCTGGCTGACCTTCAAGGTCGCCCGCGGTCTCGGGATGCTGCAGATCGAGAACCAGGCGAGGATTTGACACGGACCGACGGTGTCCAGTTTGGGCCCATCATTCGGTCGCGGTGCAATGACGAACAGCTGGACGGACATCGGTAACACCGATCTCGTCTGGATCATGGGCGGGAATGCGGCGGAAGCGCATCCCTGCGGCTTCAAGTGGGTCACCGAGGCGAAGCACAACAACGGTGCCAAGCTCATGGTGGTCGACCCGCGCTTCAACCGGTCGGCCGCGGTCGCGGACCATTATGCGCCGATCCGGGCGGGCAGCGACATCGCCTTCCTCTCGGGCGTGGTCAACTACCTGCTCAGCAACGACAAGATCCACCACGAGTACGTGCGCAACTACACCAACGCGGCGTTCATCGTGCGCGACGACTTCGAGTTCGACGCCGAGG
This sequence comes from uncultured Amaricoccus sp., assembly GCF_937858865.1. GTDB lineage: Bacteria > Pseudomonadota > Alphaproteobacteria > Rhodobacterales > Rhodobacteraceae > Amaricoccus. Next base: position 4,071 of record NZ_CALLYO010000115.1, read on the forward strand.
AGGGGCTCTTCTCCGGCTACGACGAGTCGAAGCGGAGCTACGACCGCGGCTCGTGGGAATACGTGATCGGACCGGACGGCTTCGCCGAGCGGGACATGACGCTGCAGCATCCGCGCTGCGTCTTCCAGCTGATGAAGAAGCATTTCGAGCCCTATACGCCGGAGATGGTGGAGCGGGTCAGCGGCACGCCGAAGGACAAGTTCCTGAAGGTCGCCGAATGGGTCGCCGAGACCGCCAACGGCGAGAAGGCGATGACGATCATGTACGCCCTCGGCTGGACGCAGCATTCGAGCGGGGCGCAGAACATCCGCACCGCGGCGATGATCCAGCTGCTCTGCGGCAACATCGGCGTCCCGGGCGGCGGGGTGAACGCGCTGCGCGGCCACTCCAACGTGCAGGGCATCACCGACGTGGGCACGCTCACGGCGTCGATCCCGGGCTATCTGGCGCTGCCGCGCGACAGCGAGCCGACGCTCGCCTCGCATCTCGCCAGCCGGACCTTCACGCCGCTCCTGCCGAACCAGACCAGCTACTGGCAGAACTACCCGCGCTTCTACGTCAGCTTCCTGAAGAGCTACTTCGGGGCGAAGGCGACGCCGGAGAACGAGTTCGGCTACCAGTGGCTGCCCAAGCTCGACCAGGCGTATGACGCGCTGAAGATGTTCGACGTCATGCACCAGGGCAAGACGACGGGCCTGCTCTGCCAGGGCTTCAACCCGCTGATGTCGATCGCCTACTCGGGCAAGAGCGTCGCGGCGCTGTCCAAGCTGAAGTTCCTGGTCAGCATGGACCCGATCGAGACCGACACGGTGCGCTTCTGGGAGAACCACGGCGAGTACAACGACGTCGACACGGCGTCGATCCAGACCGAGGTCTTCATGCTGCCGGTGACGTCCTTCGCCGAGGAGCACGGGAGCCTCACCAACTCCAGCCGCTGCATCCAGTGGAAGTGGCAGGCGGCCGATCCGGTGGGCCAGTCGCGCACCGACATCGAGATCCTGAGCGACCTCTTCAGCCGCATCCGCGCGCTCTACGAGCAGGAGGGGGGCAGCGGGGTCGAGCCGCTGATGGCGATCGACTGGAGCTATGCCGATCCGGCGCATCCGGATCCGGACGAGCTGCTGCGGGAGCTCAACGGCAAGGCGCTCGCCGACGTGAAGGACGCCGAGGGCAACGTCGTCCGCCGCGCCGGCGAGATGCTCGCCTCGTTCGGCGAGATGCGCGACGACGGCTCGACCGACGGCTCGATGTGGATCTACACCGGCGTCTACGGGCCGAAGGGCAACTTCGCCATGCGCCGCGAGAACACCGATCCGTCGGGGCTCGGGGTCTATGGCGAGTGGGGCTTCTCCTGGCCGGCCAACCGCCGCATCCAGTACAACCGCGCTTCGGCCGATCCGCAGGGCAAGCCCTGGAGCGAGCGGAAGAAGTACATGTACTGGGACGGCACCCGCTGGTCGGGCCCGGACATCCCGGACTATGTGCCGACCATCCCGCCGGAGCGGGCGACCGGCCCCTTCATCATGAACGCGGAGGGGGTCTCGCGCCTCTGGGTCCGCGGCCTGATGACGGACGGTCCGTTCCCGGTCCACTACGAGCCCTTCGAGTCGCCGGTGACCAACCCGATCTTCCCCAAGGTCAGGGGCAACCCGGTGTCGCGGGTGTTCAACAACGACATGGAGATCTTCGGCACCGCCGAGGAGTTCCCGATCGTCGCGACCACCTACCGGCTCACCGAGCATTTCCACTACTGGACGAAGAGCGTGCACATCAACGCGGTGCTGCAGCCCGAGTTCTTCGTGGAGATGTCCGAGCAGCTGGCGAAGGAGAAGGGCATCCAGCTCGGCCAGATGGTCCGGGTCTGGTCGAACCGCGGCGAGGTGAAGGGGAGGGCGATGGTGACCAAGCGGATGATCCCGCTCACCATCGACGGCAAGACCGTCCACCAGGTCGGGCTGCCGCTCAACTTCGGCTTCATCGGTCTGACCAAGAAGGCGTCTCCGATCAACTCGCTGACGCCGCCGGTGGGCGACGCCAACGCGATGACGCCGGAGTTCAAGGCCTTCCTGGTCGATATCGAGCCCATCGCCGGGCCGGTGGCGTGAGGAGGAGGTAGAGATGTTCCCACCGATTCCGAACCCCAGCACCGAGCCCGTCGCACCGACGTTCGGCGAGGCCGATCTCTGGCGGCGCTCGGCCTCGACGATCGAGCGTCCGGCCGAGCGGCAGACCGAGGTGGCCAAGCTCATCGACGTCTCGAAGTGCATCGGCTGCAAGGCCTGCCAGGCGGCCTGCCTCGAATGGAACGAGCTGACCGAGGAGATCGGCAGCAACGTCGGGGTGATGACCAACCCGCCGGACCTGACCGAGAACAGCTACACGCTGATGCGCTTCACCGAGTGGGAGAACCCCGAGAGCGGCAACCTCGAGTGGCTGATCCGCAAGGACGGCTGCATGCACTGCGAGGATCCGGGCTGCCTGAAGGCCTGCCCGGCGCCGGGGGCGATCGTGCAGTATTCGAACGGCATCGTCGATTTCGTGCACGAGAACTGCATCGGCTGCGGCTACTGCGTGAAGGGCTGCCCGTTCAACATCCCGCGGCTCTCGAACGTGCGCGACCGCAAGGCCTACAAGTGCACGCTCTGCGTCGACCGCGTCGCGGTCGGCCAGGGGCCGGCCTGTGCCAAGGCCTGCCCGACCCAGGCCATCGTCTTCGGCACCAAGGACGAGATGAAGGAGTGGGCCGCCGGGCGGATCGAGGACCTGAAGGCGCGCGGCTTCGCCAACGCCGGGCTCTACGACCCGCCGGGGGTGGGGGGCACGCACGTCATGTACGTGCTGCAGCATGCCGACCGGCCGGAGCTCTATGCCGGGCTGCCGAGGGATCCGCGGATCAGCCCGGTGGTCGAGGCCTGGAAGGGCGTGACCAAGTACGCCGGGCTCACCGCGATCGGCGCCTTCGCCGCCATCGGCTTCCTGCATCATCTCGTGACCGGCGCGAACCGGGTCAGCGAGCATGACGAGGAAGCCGCGCGGCGGCTGACGGAAAGGGGGGAGAAATGAGCGCGGATCGTCCCCGCGACGTCGCGCGCGGCGACGCGGTGCATCCGGGCAACCCGGTGATCGTCGACCGCTACACCGTGCCGGCGCGCATGAACCACTGGCTGACCGCCATCTGCCTCGTGCTCCTGGCGCTCTCCGGGCTCGCGCTCTTCCACCCGAGCCTCTTCTTCCTGACCGGCCTCTTCGGCGGCGGGCAGATGACGCGGTTCCTCCATCCCTGGATCGGGGTGGTGATGTTCGTGAGCTTCGCGGGTCTCTTCCTGCGCTTCTGGCGGCTCAATTTCTTCGACCGCGGCGACAGCGCCTGGCTCGGCAAGCCGGGCGAGGTGCTCGCGGGCAAGGAGGAGAAGCTGCCGGAGGTCGGCAAGTACAATGCCGGGCAGAAGCTCTACTTCTGGCTGATGTCGATCACCATCCTCGTCCTGTTCCTGAGCGGCATCGTGACCTGGCAGCAGTACTTCGGCGACCGGTTCACGGTGGACCAGAAGCGGGCGGCGGTGCTGGTGCACGCGCTGGCGGCGATCGTCGCCATCTGCCTCTGGATCGTGCACGTCTATGCGGCGATCTGGGTGCGGGGCACGATCAACGCGATGACCCGCGGCAAGGTGACCGGCGGCTGGGCCTGGCGCCACCATCGCCGCTGGCTGCGCGAGGTGGTCACCGGCAAGACGCTGCCGCCGACGACCGCGCCCGAGAAGTAGCGCGAGAGAAACCGGCGCGCCGGTCCGCCGGCGCGCCCGTCCAATTCGAAGGCCGGCACACCACGTGGCCCGTGCGGTTCGTGAGGATTGAATGAGCAAGCCAGTTCTGCCGGAAGCCGATCCGTCCGCCATCGGCGTCATCCCGAAGCCGCCCTTCGCCCGGCTGCCCGACCCGGACGCGATCTTCCGCCGCCGGGCGGCGCGCTACCGCAAGCTGGCGGACGGCCACGAGCTGGCGCCCTTCCTCCGCTTTCTCGCCGGGCTCGCCGAGGCGCAGCATGCGGCCGGCGAGGGGCTCGATCCGCCGGCGATGCCGGCGCCCGAGGCGCTCGAGCGCGCCCATCGCCACGCCATGCCGCCGCTCGACCGGGCGGGCTTCGTGCCCGGTCCCGAGACCATGGTGCTGATCGACCGGCTGCTCGCGGCGCTCGACGGGCTCGAGATGCCACCGAACGCCCGCGCCGCCGTCGAGCGGGTGAAGGGCGCCGGCGAGGCCGAGCGGGGCGAGATGATCGCCAACGTGCTCGGGGACGCCGTTCCGTTCGAGGCGGTGGCCGAGCACGCGCTGGTCGCGGCGGCGATGCAGGTGCATTTCGCCCGGGCCGCCGCCGCGCTCGATGCCGGGCGGCTGCAGGCGGTGGGCGACGGCGTCTGCCCGGCCTGCGGCGGGCCGCCGTCGGCGAGCCTGGTCGTCGGCTGGACGCGCAACCCAGGGACGCGCTTCTGCTCCTGCTCGACCTGCGGCACGCTCTGGAACTACGTGCGCGCCAAGTGCACGCTCTGCGGCTCGACCGCGAAGGTCTCCTTCCGCGAGATCGACGGGGCCGGGGGCCTCGTCAAGGCCGAGGTCTGCGAGACCTGCCACGGCTACGTGAAGGTGCTCTACCAGGAGCGGGAGCCGGAGCTCGACCCGATCGCCGACGACGTGGCGACGCTCGGGCTCGATCTCCTGGTCAAGGAGCTCGGCTTCCGCCGCGGCGCGGTCAACCCCTTCCTCATCGGCTACTGATGGGGGCGGACGGCTCCGCGCTGCGCCGGCTCCCGGCCGTCGACCGCGTGTTGCGCACGCCGGAGGCGGAGGCCGCCGTCGCGCGCCACGGACGCAGCCAGACGGTCAAGGCTGTGCGCCTGGCGCTGGCGGAGGCGCGGGCGACCGGGGGCGAGGGCGCGACGCCGGCGGCGATCGCCGCGGCGGCGGGGCTCAGGCTCGAGGCGGCGCGGCGGCCGAAGGTGCGGCCGGTCTTCAACCTGACCGGCACCATCCTGCACACCAACCTCGGCCGCGCGCTGCTCGCCGAGGAGGCGGTCGAGGCCGCCGTCACTGCCATGCGGCAGGCGCTCGCGCTCGAATACGATCTCGGCGGCGGGCGGCGCGGCGAGCGGGACGGGGTGCTGCGCGAGCTGCTCTGCGAGCTGACCGGCGCCGAGGACGCCACCGTCGTCAACAACAATGCCGCCGCGGTGCTCCTCGCGCTCAACACGCTGGCCGAGGGGCGGGAGGCGATCGTGTCGCGGGGCGAGCTGATCGAGATCGGCGGCGCCTTCCGCATGCCGGAGATCATGGCCCGCGCCGGCAGCCGGCTGGTCGAGGTCGGCACCACCAACCGCACGCACCAGAAGGACTATCGCGGCGCGATCGGGCCGGAGACCGGGGTGATCCTCAAGGTCCACACATCGAACTACCGCATAGAGGGCTTCGTCGCCGAGGTGCCGGCGCGGGTGCTCGCCGGGATCGCCGGCGCGGCGGGGGTGCCGCTCGTCAACGACCTCGGCTCGGGCAGCCTGGTCGATCTCTCGGGCTTCGGGCTCGCCCGCGAGCCGACCGTGGCCGAGGCGGTGGCCGAGGGGGCCGATCTCGTCACCTTCTCGGGCGACAAGCTGCTCGGCGGGCCGCAGGCCGGCTTCATCGTCGGCCGGGCGGCGCTGATCGCGCGGATCAACCGCAACCCGATGAAGCGGGCGATGCGGCTCGACAAGATCCGCCTCGCCGCGCTCGAGGCGACGCTGCGCCTCTACCTCGATCCCGACCGCCTGGTGGCGCGGCTGCCGACGCTGCGCCTCATCGCCCGGCCGAAGGAGGAGATCGCCACCCTGGCGCGGGAACTCGCGCCGGCGGTGGCGGCGGCCCTCGGGGTCGAGGCGGCGGTCGTCGACTGCGCGAGCCAGGTCGGCTCGGGGGCGCTGCCGCTCGAGGAGATCGCGAGCGCGGGGCTGGCGCTCCGCGGCGCTGCGCCGGATGCGCTCGCCGCGCGTCTCCGGGCGCTGCCGGTGCCGGTGATCGGGCGCATCGCCGACGGGGCGCTGCTGCTCGACCTCCGCTGTCTCGAGGACCCGCGGGGGTTCCTCGCGAACCTCGCCGCGCCATGAGCTGGATCAGCCGGCTGCGCGGGGAAAGGCCGCCCGAGGACCCGATGGCAGCCGCCGACGCGGCGGCAGCCAGGGGCGACTACGCGGCGGCGCTCGCCATCTGGGGGCCGCTGGCGCATGCCGGGAACGCCCGGGCGCAGAACAACGTCGGCGCCTGCTTCGCCGGCGGGCTCGGGGTCGGGCGCGACCCGGCGCTGGCGGTGAAGTGGCTGACGCTCGCCGCCGAGGCCGGGGACGCGGCCGGGCGGCGCAATCTCGCGCACGCCTACTTCCGGGGCGATGGCGTGCCGGAGGATCCGTGGCGCGCCGCGGCGCTCTACCGCCAGGCGGCCGAGGCGGGCGACGCCGAGGCCGAGGACATGCTGAGCTGGATGCTGCTCGAGGGGGAGATCGTGCCGCCCGACCCGGGCGAGGCGCGCCGCCTGGCCGAGGCGGCCGCCGCCCAGGGCAACGCGCCGGCGATGACCCGGCTCGGCATGATCCATCACAATGCGCTCGGGGTGCCGCGCGATCCGGCCGCTGCCGCCCGCTGGTGGGCGAAGGCCGCGGCGCTCGGCGAGGCGGACGCCCAGGCGATGCTGGGGGCGGCGCTGCACATGGGCCAGGGCGTGCCGCGCGACCGCTATGCCGGCTTCGTCTGGCTGCTGCGCGCCCACGCCGGCGGCAGCGAGCTCGCCTATCCCTTCCTGCGCGCCGCCGAGGACGCGCTCGCCCCGGAGGAGGCCGGCCGCGCCCGCCGCGAGGCCGACGCGCCGCTCCCGCTGCCGGAGCCCGCGCGATGATCGTGGGGACCGCCGGCCATATCGACCACGGCAAGACGAGCCTGGTGCGGGCGCTGACCGGCACCGATACCGACCGGCTCAAGGAGGAGAAGGCGCGCGGCATCACGCTCGATCTCGGCTTCGCCTACATGCCGGCGACGGACGGGGCGGTGATCGGCTTCGTCGACGTGCCGGGCCACGAGCGGCTCATCCACAACATGCTCGCCGGCGCGAGCGGCATCGACTTCGCGCTCGTCGTCGTCGCCGCCGACGACGGGGTGATGCCGCAGACCCGCGAGCATCTGGCGATCCTCGACCTGCTCGGCCTCGATCGCGGCCTGGTCGCGCTGACCAAGATCGACGCCGCCGACCCGGACCGCATCGCGGCGGCGCGGAACGGCATCGCCAATGCGCTTCTCGGCACCGGCCTCGAGGGGGCGGAGATCGTTCCCGTCTCCTCGGTGACCGGGGAGGGCGTCGAGACGCTGCGCGCGCGGCTGCTCCGCGCCGACCGGGGCGTGCTCGCCAAGCCGGCCGAGGCGCCCTTCCGGCTCGCCGTCGATCGCGCCTTCACGCTGCCGGGCTCGGGCACCATCGTCACCGGGACCGTCCTGTCGGGCCATGTGGCGGCGGGCGACCGGCTGCGCGCCAGCCCCTCCGGGCTCGAGGTGCGGGTGCGCGGCCTGCATGCGCAGAACCGCAGGGCCGAGCGCGGCGGCCCGGGCGACCGCTGCGCGCTCAACCTCGTCGGCGAGGGCGTTGGCAAGGACACGCTCCGCCGCGGCGACGTGATCCTCGCGCCCGGCCTGCACGCGCCGACCGACCGGGTCGACGTGCGCCTGCGCCTGCTGGCGTCGGAGGCGCGTCCGGTCGGCCAGTGGCTGCCCGTCCACCTCCACCACGGTTCGGCCGAGGTGACGGCGCGCGTCGTCCTCCTCGGCGACCCGATCGCGCCCGGCACGGAGGGGTTCGCCCAGCTCGTCCTCGACCGGCCGATCGCCGCGCTGGCCGGCGACCGCTTCGTCATTCGCGACACCAGCGCCCAGCGGACCCTCGGCGGCGGGCGGCTGCTCGATCTCCGCGCCCCCGCCCGCCGGCGCCGTGGCCCGGAGCGGCTGGCGCAGCTCGAGGCGCTGGCGCTGCCCGACCCGGCGGCCGCCCTCGCGACGCTGCTCTCCCGCCCGCCCTGGCAGGTCGACGCCGAGGCCTTCGCCCGCGACCACGGCCTCGGGCCCGAGGCGCTCGCCGGGCTCGTCCGCGTCGGGGGCGTGGCGCTCTCGGAGGAGACGGCCGGGCGGCTGGTGCGCGACCTCCTCGCCGCGCTGGCCGACTTCCACGCCGGGAACCCCGACCTCGCCGGGATCGGCATGGAGCGGCTGCGCGGCGGCCTCGACCCGCGCCTGCCGGCGCCGGCCTTCCGCACGCTGCTGCAGGGGCTGGCCCGCGAGGGAAGGATCGCGCTCGACGGCGCCTGGGTGCGCCTCGCCGGGCACGAGGCGCGGCTCGCGCCGGTCGACGAGGAGCTCTGGGACCAGGTCGCGCCGCTGCTCGGCGGCGAGGCGCGCTTCCGCCCGCCGCGGGTGCGCGACATCGCCGGCCTCCTCGACGAGCCGGAGGAGGAGATCCGCCGGCTGCTGAAGCTGCTCGCCCGCATGGGCCGGCTGCACGAGATCGCCCACGACCATTTCTTCCTGCGCGACGTGGTGGGCGAGATGGCCGGGATCGCCGCCGGGCTCGATGCCGCGCACGGCCTCTTCAGCGCGGCTGAGTTCCGCGACCGGCTGGACAACGGCCGCAAGGTCGCCATCCTGATCCTCGAGTTCTTCGACCGCCACGGCGTGACGCTGCGCCGGGGCGACCTCCGCCGCGTCAATCCGCGGCGGCTCGACCTCTTTCCGCGCGAGGCCGGCGGCGACGCCGCGCCCGCGCAGCCTGGAGGAGAATCGTCCCCGGTGGGGCGGCCGGACTTCAAATCCGGTTGGGGCCGTGAGACGGTCCCGGGTGGGTTCGACTCCCACTCTCTTCCGCCAGTTCGCCGGGGGAGCGCATGACCGAGACCGCAATCGCGAGCTACATCGAGACGCTGGCCACCACCGCGCGGGCGGCGAGCACCGCCGAGCAGGACTTCCAGAAGGAAGCCGCCCGGCGCGCCGCCCAGCTGCGCGAGGCGCGCGCCTTCGCCTGGCGGCGGCTGAATCTCGTGCGCGCCACGGCATCGGCGGTGCGCGGCGCCGAGGGGCCGGAGGCGGTGGCGGAGGCCGGGCGCGAGACGCTCTTCCGCGAGAGCGGGCTCGGCCGCGCCGCCGAGGCCAACCGGGAGGTGGCCGAGCGCTTCGTCGCGGTGGCCGAGGCGGTGGCCGCCGCCGGCGGCGACGACCCCGACCCCGCGGCCGATCCCGCGGCGGCGCTCGCCGCCTTCGAGGCCTGGTATGCGGCGGCGCGCGGGGGGCCCTTCCTGGCGCTGATGGAGCGCGAAGTGGTGGAGCTGCCGCTTGTCGAGGTCTGACCCCGGGGAGGCCGTGACCTTCGACGCCTGGATCGCCGCGGAATTCGGCGGGCGGGGGCCGTTCACGCTGCTGGTCGTCGTGGTGGCGATCGGGGGGCTCAGCATCACGCCGATCCGCTCGAGCTGGTTCCACGTCATCGGCACCGACCTCGAGTGGGCCGACGTCGCGCGCCTGCTCGACGGCGGCGGGCCGGAGTGGGACGCGGCCGTCTTCGCGCCGCGCGCGGACGCGGCGGGCGGGCCGCTCGGCGAGGCGGCGGCGCGGATCGCGGTCAAGGACCTGGGGGAGGAGATCCTGGCCGACCGGACGGTGCTGAATCGCGAGCATTTCTTCGACCGCAAGGGGCGGCGGATGAAGGTGGAGGAGGTGCCGGCCCAGTGACGGCGTCCGTGACCCCAGCCGCCCGGCTGCGCGTGCTCGACACCGGCCTCGCCGACGCGCGGAGGAACGTGGCGCTGAGCGCGGCGCTGATCGAGGCGCACGGGCGCGGCGAGGTGCCGGATACGCTGCGGCTGCACCGGTACGAGAAATGCGTGCTGATCGGGCGCAGCCAGGAGGTGGCGGCGGCGGTCGACCCCGAGGCCTGCCGGCGGCGCGGGGCGGCGATCGTCCGGCGGGTGAGCGGCGGCGGCGCGGTGGCGATGGCGCCGGGGATCCTCGCCTGGGACCTGGTGGCGGCGCGCGGGCGCTGGGGCTCGCTCGACGAGGCGGCGGCGGGGATCGGCGGAGGGGTGGCGGCGGCGCTGCGGGAGCTCGGCTTCGCGGCGGAGTTCCGCGCGCCGGGCGAGGTGGCGGTCGGGGGCCGCAAGGTCGCGGGCTTCGGCGGGGCCTTCGAGGGGCCGAGCCTGCTGCATCAGGGGAGCCTGCTGGTCGAGGCCGACACGGCGGAGATGGCGGAGCTGCTCGGGCTGCCGCCGCTGCCGGTGGCGACGCTGGCCGAGCTCGGGCCGCTGCCGGAGGCGGGGGCGCTGGCCGGCGCGCTGGCGGCGGCGATCGCCGGGGCGCTGGGGGCGGAGGTGGTGGCCGGATGAGCCGGCGGCTCATGATCGTGCTGGTCAATACCGACCCGCGCAACCCGGAGGAGCTGGGGGCGCCCTTCTATCATGCGGCGGTGGCGGCGGCGATGGACTATGAGGTGGACGTGGTCTGCGCGGCGACGGCGGGGAAGCTGATGGTGAAGGGCGTGGCGGAGGGGCTGCACGTGAAGCCGGGGCATCCGATGACGGTGCTCGACTGGATCCGGGAGGCGCATGGCGCGGGGGCGCGCTTCTGGGCCTGTCCGGCGAACCTCGATCTCTTCGAGGTGCGGGAGGCGGATCTGATCCCGGAGTGCGGCGGGCTGATGGGGGCGGCGACGATGATCCAGGGGATCATGGACGACGACTGCCGGGTGCTGAGCTACTGATGGCGACGGTTCGCGGGTGCCGGTTTCCGGAGGATCGGTTCTACGACGTGCCGCATCACGTCTGGTACCTGCCGCTCGGCGACGGGCTGGTGCGGGCGGGGATGACGCCGGTCGGGGTGGCGCTGGCGCGGGAGGTGCTGATCTTCACCCCGAAGCGGGTCGGCCGGCCGGTCGAGGCGGGGCGGGCGATGGCGACGGTCGAGAGCGCGAAGTGGGTGGGCTCGGTGCGGGCCGGCTTCGCGGCGCGGGTCGAGGCGGTGAACGAGGCGCTGGCGCGAGGGGCGGCGGTGGTCAACCGCGACTGCTACGGCGAGGGCTGGCTGCTGGTGCTGCGGCCGGCGGCGGAGGATTGGCAGGGGGCGCTGACCCCCGGAGCCGAGGTGGAGCGGGTCTATGCCGACTGGATGGAGCGGGAGGGATTCGAGGGGTGCGAAACGCGGTGAATCGCGATTTCGCACGCGAAACTATACTTAAGTCATTGAGATAACTGCATTTCGTCGGGTTAAAACTTCGTGAAGCGCGGGCGGCGGTCAGACGATGCCGCCGC
>NZ_CALLYO010000116.1 GCF_937858865.1 uncultured Amaricoccus sp.
TCCAGAACCAGCCGGCGAGGGTCTCACTGAGCCCGGCGGCGCGGGCGTGGCCGGGCGGGACGAGGGCGAGGGCGAGGAGGAGCGCCCCCCAGCGCAGCGTGGTGCCGCGGCGGAACCAGAGGAGGACGAGGAGCGCGGCCGGCAGCGCCAGCAGCCAGCCGTCGTCCTGCAGGCGGCCCTCGGCCCCGGCGGCGCGGGCGAGGCTGGAGGCGAGGGCGCGCTCGACGCCGCGGATGTCGGTGCCGTCGATGGTGGCCGCGACGGTGGCGACGTCGGCGCGGCGGGACCAGTCTGAGACCTCGGCGCCGGGGTCGGGGGCGACGATCAGCGCGGCGCGGGCGCTGCCGCCGGCCGGAAAGGCGGCGATGTCGGCGGGGTCGATGCCGTCGGTGACGAAGAGGACCGAACCGGGGGCCTCCTCCTCGGCGAGCAGCGTCTCGGCGAGGGCGAGGGCGGCGGAGGCGCGCCGGCCCTCATCGGGCATGATCGCGGGGTCGAGCGCCTCGAGGAAGGGCAGCAGCACGGTCGGGTCGTCGGTCAGCGGCATGACGAGATGGGCGGTGCCGGCATAGGCGACGAGGCCGACCCGGCCGCCGGCGCGGAGCGCGATGAGGTCGCGGACCTTCTGCTTCGCCCGCTCCAGCCGCGTCGGGGCGACGTCGGTGCCGGACATGCTCGGGCTGAGGTCGAGGGCGACGACGAGGGGCGCGGTCTCGGTGACGAAGGGCGACGGCGCCGGCCGCCAGGCCGGGCCGGCGGCGGCGAGCGTCATCAGCGCGGCGGCGCCGAGCAGGAGGTCGGAGGCGTGGAGGCGGGAGCGGGCGTCGCGGCCGATGGTGAGCGCGGCGAGCAGGTGCGGGGCGATGATGTCGCCGACGGCCGGCGCCTCGGCGGCGGCGCGGCGGCGGAGGAGGAGCCAGAGGCCCGCGAGCGGCAGGAGCGCGAGGAGCGCGAGGGGGCGGAGGAAGGTGAAGGCGGCGAGCGCGGTCATGCCGTCGCCTCGCGGCGGCGCGCCCGGCGGCGGCGGGCGACGGCGAGGGAGGCGGCGTAGGCGACGAGGACGAGGAGGACGAAGGCGGCGGCGGGGAGGGCGGCGAGCGGCGTGCGCGGGCGCCAGGAGGTGGTGGCGCCCTCGCGGGCGCCGGCGGCGTCGATCTGGTCGTAGATCGCCGCGAGGCCGGCGGCGTCCTCGGCGCGGTTGAAGCTGCCGCCGGTCGCCTGCGCGATCCCTTCGAGGGTGGCGATGTCGACCTTGTCGGCCTCGGCCGAGGCGTCCGGGTCGCCGACGGCGATGGTATGGATGGTGACGCCGTTCTGCGCCGCGATGTCGGCGGCCTTGGCCGGCGCCATGCGGCTGCCGGTGTCGGTGCCGTCGGAGAGCAGGATGAGGATGCGGGCCTCGACCTTCGATGCCTCGAACGAGCGGATGGAGAGGCCGATCGCGTCGCCGAGCATGGTGTTCTGGCCGGCCATGCCGGGCTCGAGGGTGGCGAGCAGCGCGCGGGCGGCGGCGGTGTCGCGGGTGAAGGGGACGAGGACGTAGGCCGCGCTGCCGAAGACGACGAGGCCGATGCGGTCGTCGCGGCGGCCGGCGATGAAGCCGTCGAGGACCGACTTCACCCCGTCGAGGCGGGAGCCGCGGGTGCCGTCGGGCGCGGTGAAGTCGCGGGTGTGCATCGAGCCCGAGATGTCGACGGCGAGCATCACGTCGCGGGCGGCCTCGCTGCGCTCCACGGGCGCGCCGACCCACTGCGGCTGCGCGACGGTGACGAGGACGAGCGCCCAGAGCGTCCAGGCGAAGGCCATCTGGGCGCGGGTGCGCGGCAGGACGACGGCGCCCTCGCCCTTGTCGAGGCCGGCGCTCGTCGCCTCGAAGAAGGGGATGCGCACCGCCTGCACCGTCTCCCGGCGCGGCGGGGCCAGCCAGAGGACGAGGAGCGGCAGCGGCAGGGCGGCGAGCGCCCAGGGGAAGGCGAGCTCAAGCATGGCGGCGGCGGATCCAGGCGCGGGCGGCCGCGAGCGCCGCCGGCCCGTCGAAGGCGGGGACCGGGCGGTAGGGGGCGGTCGCGAGGTCGCCGGCGAGCGGGCCGAAGCCGGCGCCGCTGTCGGCGAGGAAGCGCGCCCAGCCGTCGCCGGAGAGAGGCGCGACCTCGGGGCGCGGGGCGGTGGCGAGGGCGACGCGGCGGAGCAGCGTCTGGAGCGCGGCGAGGGCGGCCGGGTCGCCGGCCTCCAGGGCGGGCGCGAGGGCGCCGAGCTCGGCGAGGGCGGCGCGGCGCCAGGCGGTGGCGCGGCGGTGGCGGAGGAAGGCCCGGAGGCCGAGGGTGAGGGCGGCGAGGAGGAGGAGGGCGAGGACGGCCCAGGCCGGGGTCGCCGGCCACATCGGGACGGGCGGCGGCTCGGCGATGTCGTCGAGCTGGTCGAGGAGGTCGACGAGGCTCTCGCCCATCAGCGCCTCCGCGCCGGCGCCGAAAGGGGGGCGCCGAAGAGGCGGAGGAGCTGCGGGATCGTCGGCTCGCCGGCGCTGACCGGCAGGATCGCGGCGTCGAGCCGCTCCTGCCAGGCGAGGAGCGTGGCGATGCGCCCGGAGCCGGTCCCGGCGAGGTTGCGGCGGACGCGGGCGTCGGCGAGGTCGAGTTCGACCTGCAGGCGGCCGTCGCCGACGACGATGCGGCCGCTGGCCGGGGTCTCGTGCGCCGAGGGGTCGTGGACGATGGCGAGCAGGATGTCGTTGCCGCGGGCGATGCCGGTCAGGAGGCGGAGCGTCGCCGCGCCGGCGCCGTCGAAGTCCGAGACGACGAGGAGGAGCCAGTCGTGGGTGAGGATCTCGGCCGCGCGGGCGAGGGCGGTGTCGAGGCGGCCGGCGGCGCCGGCGGCGACGGGGGCCTCGGCGGAGAGCGCGAGGTTGGCGTCGGCGATGCGGTCGAGCAGGCGCAGGACGGCCCCGCGCGAGCGGCGGGCGGGGACGGCGTCGAAGCCCTGGTCGGTGAGGACGAGGCCGCCGACGCGGTCGCCCTGGCCGAGGATGCGCCAGGCGGCGAGGGCGGCGATCTCGGCGGCGGTGACCGACTTCATGTTGAGGACGGTGCCGAAGAACATCGACATCCGCTGGTCGACGAGGAGGAGCGCCGGGCGGTCGCGCTCCTCGCGGGTGACGCGGACGTGGGGGGCGCCGGTGCGGGCGGTGACCTTCCAGTCGATGGCGCGCACGTCGTCGCCGGGGAGGTAGGCGCGCAGCTCCTCGAACTCGAGGCCGCGGCCGCGCAGGCGGCTGGCGCGGCGGCCGGAGAGGGCGCTGCCGACCGGCTGGCGCGGCAGGAAGTCGAAGCCGCGCGCCCGCGCCTCGAGGCCCGCCAGGTGGGCGAGGTCGGCGTGGATGCGCGGGTCGAGGGTCATTGCTTCTCGAACGGGTAGATCACCTTCCAGTCGCTGGCCATGTCGATCAGGAGCCAGCCCTCGTCCGGCGCGGCGTCGAGGGCGCGGGCGAGCTGGCCGACGTGGCTGTCGCGGTCGTAGGCCCATTCGCGGGCGGCGTCGGTATGGTGGACGATGAGGCCGAGGTCGGGGCCGTCGCCGGCGGTGACGTAGTCGAGCATCTCGAAGTCGCCGTCGGAGTTGCCGAAGGCGATGACCGGGCGCTTGCCGATGTGGCGGAGGATGCCGACCGGCTTGCCGGCCTTGTCGTCGACGAAGAAGACCCCGGGCTCGCGGTCGAAGCGGGGCGGGCCGTCCTGGTCGTTGTAGGTGACCGCGATCTGCGAGCCGACGACCTGCTGCGGCGGGATGCCGTAGACCTGCTCGGCCCAGGGGCGCATGAAGTCGATGCCGCCGCCGGAGACGATCCAGGTCTCGAAGCCGTTGTCGCGCAGGTAGTCGAGCACCTCGAGCATCGGCTGGAAGACGAGGTCGGTGTAGGGCCGGTCGAAGCGGGGGTGGCGGGCGGTGGCGATCCAGTCCTTCACCAGCGCCTCGAATTCCTCGTTGGTCATGCCGGCGTGGGTGGCGGCCACGAGCTCGACGAGGCCCTGCTCGCCGGCGGCGCCGAGGGCGGCCAAGTCGCCGTCGAGCACAGCCTTGTAGGGCATCTCGTCCGCCCATTCGGGATGGTCGGCGGCCATCGCCCTGATCCGGTCGTTCACGAACATGCCCTGGAAGTACATCGGCTGCTCGGACCAGAGGGTGCCGTCGTTGTCGAAGGTCGCGATGCGGTCGTCGGGGGCGATGAAGCCCGGGCCGCCCTCGGCGGTGGCGGCCTGCACGAAGGCGACGATCGCCTGCTTCGTGGGGCCGTCGTTCCAGCTGGGCAGCGGGTCGTCCTGGGCGAGGGCCGGGACGGCGAGGAGGGCGGCGGCGAGGGTGGCGCGGAGGAACATGGGGCGCGGCTCCTTCAGGCGGGGGCGACGAGGGCGAGGAGGTCGGCGAGGACGGCGTCGGCGTCGCGGCCCTTGCCGCGCGCCTCGTAGGAGAGGCCGATGCGGTGGCGCAGGACGTCGGGGGCGATCGCCTGGACGTCGCCGGGCGAGACGAAGTCCGAGCCCTGCAGCCAGGCGTAGGCGCGGGCGGACCGGTCGAGGGCGAGGCCGGCGCGGGGGCTGGCGCCGAGCTCGATCTCCTTCGCGAGGTCGGACGAATAGCCGTCCGGGTTGCGGGTCGCGTTCACGAGGGCGACGATGTAGGTCTCGATCGCCTCGGCGACGTGGAGGGTCGCGATCTCGCGGCGGGCGGCGAAGACGTCGTCGACGGCGATCGGCGCGGCCTGGGGCTTCGGGGCATCGTCCCCGGGTGGGGCGAGCTTCGCCTGCTCCTCGGAGCGGACGAGGCGGACGACCTCGGCCTCGTCGGCGGGCGCGGGGTAGTCGACGAGGACCTTCATCAGGAAGCGGTCGGTCTGGGCCTCGGGCAGCGGGTAGGTGCCCTCCTGCTCGATCGGGTTCTGCGTCGCCATGACGATGAAGAGGTCGGGCAGCGGGTGGGTCTGCTGGCCGACCGTCACCTGGCGCTCCTCCATCGCCTCGAGGAGGGCGGCCTGGACCTTGGCCGGCGCGCGGTTGATCTCGTCGGCGAGGAGGATGTTGCCGAAGACCGGGCCGGGCTGGAAGCGGAACTCGCCCTTGCCGCCCTCGGAATAGTAGACGTCGGTGCCGGTCACGTCCGAGGGCAGCAGGTCGGGGGTGAACTGGATGCGGCTGAAGTCGGCCTGGAGGTGCTTCGCCATCGCCTTGACGGCGCGGGTCTTGGCGAGGCCGGGCAGGCCCTCGATCAGGAGGTGGCCGTCGGCGAGGAGGCCGATCAGCATCCGCTCGACCACGACCGGCTGGCCGAGCACCTCGGCGTTCATCGCCGCCTGGAGGGCGAGCATCGAGTCGCGGGCGGTCATGCGAGGGCCGCCCGCGGGGGCGATTTCGCGGATTTCGCGCGCGAAACTATAACTATCATATTGATTCCGCTGAGATTCGTCAGGTTAATTCTTTCTTGCCGAGGGGGTCGGAGGCTGCGCGCCTCCGACCGGGAGCGGCGGCTACTGGCCGCCGGCGGCGTTGCTGAGCTGCTGCTGGAGCTGCTCGGTGATCTGGTCGATCGAGAAGCTGGCCGGGCGCTGCGCCGGCGGAAACTCGGTGAAGGTGCCGAGGAAGTCCGCGACGTAGGCCTGCGCCGGGACCACCAGGTAGGCCTTGCTCAGCGTCCAGTCGTAGTAGGTGTTCGAGGTGATGTCGGCGCGCTCGTAGGGATCGGAGCGCAGGTCGAACATCTTCGGCACCCGCAGGTGGACGAAGGGCTCGGCCCAGATGGCGAGGGTTCCCTGCATCCGCTGCTCCTCGAAGACGAGCTTCCAGTTCTCGTAGCGCATGGCCACGAGATCGCCGTCGTCGTTGAAGTAGAAGAACTCCTTGCGGGCGCTGTCGGGCGAGGTGCCGGTCAGATAGTCGAGCTGGTTGTAGCCGTCGAGGTGGTTCTTGTACTCCGTGCCGTCGACGGTCGTGCCCTGCAGCAGCCGCTCCTTGATGTCGGTGTCGCCGGCGGCGGCGAGCAGCGTCGGGAACCAGTCGAGGCCGGAGAAGATGCCGTTGAGCTCGGTGCCGGGCTGGATGTGGCCGGGCCAGCGGATGAGCGCCGGGACGCGGAAGGCGCCCTCCCAGTTGGTGTTCTTCTCGCTGCGGAAGGGGGTGGTGCCGGCGTCGGGCCAGGAGTTCTGGTGCGGGCCGTTGTCGGTCGTATAGATGACGATGGTATCGTCGGTCACGCCGAGCTCGTCGAGCTTGTCGAGGATGCTGCCGACGACGGCGTCGGTCTCGATCATGCCGTCGGCGTATTCGGTGCGGGCGGTCAGGCCGGGCTGGTCGCGGTGCTCGGGGCGGACGTGGGTGCGGAAGTGCATCCGCGTGGTGTTCATCCAGACGAAGAAGGGGGTGTCGGCGTCGACCTGGCGCTGGATGAAGTCGATCGCCGCCGCCGAGGTCTCGTCGTCGACGGTCTCCATGCGCTTGCGGGTCAGGGGACCGGTGTCCTCGATCGTGCCGTCGGCGGAGGACTTGATGACGCCGCGCGGGCCGAACTGCTCGCGGAAGGCCGGATCCTGCGGGTAGTTGAAATCTTCCGGCTCCTCCTCGGCGTTGAGGTGGTAGAGGTTGCCGAAGAATTCGTCGAAGCCGTGCGCGGTGGGCAGGAACTCGTCGCGGTCGCCGAGGTGATTCTTGCCGAACTGGCCGGTGGCGTAGCCGCGGTCCTTGAGCGCCGAGGCGATGGTGACGTCGCTCGCCTGCAGGCCGACGTCGGCGCCGGGCAGGCCGACCTTGGAGAGGCCGGTGCGCAGCGTCGCCTGGCCGGTGATGAAGGTGGAGCGGCCGGCGGTGCAGCTCTGCTCTGCGTAATAGTCGGTGAAGAGCGCGCCCTCCGTGCCGATCCGGTCGATATTGGGCGTCCGGTAGCCCATCAGGCCGCGCGAGTAGATCGAGAGGTTGGTCTGGCCGATGTCGTCGCCGAAGATGACGAGG
The DNA here is from genome assembly GCF_937858865.1 of uncultured Amaricoccus sp. Classification (GTDB taxonomy): domain Bacteria; phylum Pseudomonadota; class Alphaproteobacteria; order Rhodobacterales; family Rhodobacteraceae; genus Amaricoccus. Next base: position 6,990 of record NZ_CALLYO010000116.1, read on the forward strand.
ATGTTCGGCGGCGACGGCTGCTCCTGCGCAAGCACGGCGCCCGAGGCCGTCATGGTCAGGAGCGCGGCGGCGCTCAGGATTTTCAGCATAGCGGGGATCCTCCCTTTCCAGCGGGGAGAGAGTGGCACGATTCGGGCGCAGGAAGGAACCACCCGCCCGCGCATGGTGTCGCGGGGGTGTTCAGGGCAGTCCGCCCGGCGGATCGCCCGCCGGGACCGGGGCCGGCGCGGTCAGGCCGCGCCGGACCAGTGCGCGCCCGAGGGCCCGGCGGGGAACCCGTCGGAGAGCCGCCCGCCCGGCACCCGCCCGACGAGCGATGCGGCGAGCGCCGCGCCCGTCATCCGGCCGGCCAGCAGCTCGGCATAGTCGCGGCAGATGCCGGCGAAATCGCCGGTCTGCGGCGAGAGCCGCAGCGCCGCGACGCCCGCCGCGCGCAGCGCCTCCGCCTGCAGCGCCATGCTCGCCGTGCTCTGGCTCATCGTCTGCACGCCGTTCACCACGAGGAACTTCTGCCCGTCGAGCGTGTCGACCTCGCGCCCGTCGGGGTCCTCGCCGCAGACGAACTGGCAGCCGTCCTTGGCCCGGTCGTGCAGGCGCGCGTGGTAGCAGCGCCCGGAGATCGCCAGCGGCAGCCGGCCGTGGCCCCAGACCTCGACCGCCACCCCTGCCTCGCGCCCGGCCGCGGCCAGGACCGCGATCGAGGCGAGCGGCAGCTCGGGCGGCAGGCAGATGCGGGTTGCCCCGCGCCGCGCCAGCCAGCGGAGCGTGCTCTCGTTGTAGACGTTGACCATCGGGCCGACCCAGAAGGGCGTGCCGTCGGGGATGTGGCGCAGCGCGGTCAGGTCGTTGACCTCGACGGTCAGGCCGGCGGCCGCCAGGTCGGCGGTCAGCCGGCGCTCGCGCTTCAGCGTGACGAGCGCGAGGCTGGCCAGCGCCACCTCCTTGCCCGCCGCCTGCAGCCGCTCCACCGCCGCGGCGATCGCGTCCTGCCAGAAGGGCAGGCGCTTGGAGCAGACCCATTCGCCGATCGCCACCCGTGCGACCGGCGCCTCGGCCAGCCGGGCGTAGAAGGCGTCCACCGCCGCGGCGTCCCAGAAGAAGGCGTTCGGCCCGATCGTCAGGTCCATCGTCATCTCCACGTCTTGGCGTAGGCGCCGGTCGTCGTGGCCTGGCCCTCGGTCAGCCGCGCCAGCGCGCCTTCGGGCAGCGGGCGGCCCGCTTCCTGCGCCTCGACGGCGGCGCGGAAGCTGCGCACGACCTGCGCGACGTAGGCGCGCGAGCGTTGCCGTCCCTCGATCTTCAGGGCCGCGACGCCGGCACGCGCCAGCGCCGGGATGAGGCGGGTGGCGTCGAGGCTGACCGGGTCCTCGAAGATGTGCCCGGTCTCGGCGCCGGAGGTGAAGCAGCCCTTGCAGAGCGTCGGATAGGGCGCGGGGGCGTGCTTCGGCGTGCGGTGGATGGTAAAGCCGCCGAGGCGGGCGGCGAGCTCCGGGCCTTCCTCGGCATAGGCGACGTGGCTTGCGGGCGAGCAGACGCCGTTCATGTTGGGCGAGCGGCCGGTGGCGTAGGAGGAGAGCGAGCAGCGTCCCTCGGCCATCACGCAGAGGCCGCCGAAGACGAAGACCTCGGTCTCGACGTCGATCTCGCGGTTGATCGCGGCGATCTCCTCGACCGAGAGCACGCGCGGCAGCACCACCCGGCGCACCCCGAAGGCCTCGGTGTAGAGGTTGATCGCGTCGGGGTTGGCGGCGGCGGCCTGTACCGAGAGGTGGCGGCGCAGGCCGGGATGATGCTCGGCGGCGTGGGCGAGGAGCCCGAGGTCGGCGAGGATGACCGCGTCCGCTCCCGCCGCCTCCGCATCGGCCACCGCGCGGTGCCAGAGCGGCTCGCCGCCGGCGCGCGGGAAGGTGTTGATCGCGACCAGCACGCGGGCGCCCCGGGCATGGGCGAAGGCGACGCCCCCGGCCATTTCCTCGCGGCTGAAGTTCAGGCCGGGGAAGTTGCGCGCGTTGGTCTCGTCCGCGAAGCCGCAGTAGACCGCGTGGGCGCCGGCCGTGACGGCGGCGCGGAGCGCGGCGGGGGTGCCGGCGGGGCAGACGAGTTCCATCATGTATAGTCTCCGGTCGGCTCGGCGCGGTGCAGGGCGAGGCCGGTGATCCGCTCGGCCAGCGCGAGCGTCCGGCGCAGCGGCGCGGCGAGCGGGCCGCTCACCGTCGCGAGCTCCTCGGTCAGGTCGATCTCGGCGTCGTCGAGCGCGTTGCGCAGCGCCAGCACCGCCTCGGTGTCGCCCTCGATGGTCAGGTCGCGCGAGAAGAAGAGCGCGTCGCCGTCCTCGGTCCCGTGCAGCATGGCGAGGAAGGCCGCGAGCGGCCCGGCGAGCCGCGCGTCGTGCGCCGGCGGCCAGGTGCGGCGGTGGGCCGAAAGGGCGCCGGTGGCCGGGCGCAGCAGCAGCAGGAACGGCAGGTCGGTGGGGTCGATCAGGAAGCTGCGCCCGGCGTGCGGGCCCATCCGGCGCAGGATCCCGGGATGTTCCCTGGCCAGGTGGCGCACCAGCAGGCCGAGCATGGCGCCGAGCGGCGCCGGCGGCAGCGGCCCGGCGGCGAGGCGGAGCGCGGGCGGAACGCGCGGGAAGTGCGATCTGGGCATCGGATCCTCGGACCGGGTGTCCCGGACGGTAGGCGGTCTGCGTGCCGCTGGACTTGATCCTCGTCAAACCCGCGCGCTGATGCGGCTGCTACGCCGGACCGCGTCCGTGAGCAGGAGGCCGCCATCCGCAGTCTGCCGGTCTTCCCCGACCTGCGCGCCTTTCTCGGCTGGGCCGAGGGGCGCGGCGAGCTGCTGCGCCTGTCCGAGCCGGTGGCGCTGCGGCACGAGATGACGGCCGTGCAGCTCGCCTGCCTGCGCGCCGGCGGGCCGGTGCTGCGCTTCGACGCGGCGCGGCACGGCGACGGGCGGCCGGCGGCGATGCCGGTGCTGGCCAATCTCTTCGGGACGCCGGAGCGGGTGGCGGCGGGGATGGGCCTCGCGCTCGACGAGGTTCCGGCCTTCGGCGCGTTCCTCGCCGCGCTGCGCAGCCCGCCGCCGGTGGACGGGATGCGCGATGCGCTGTCGCGTTGGCCGCTGCTGAAGGCGGCGCTGGCGACGCGGCCGCGCGTCCTGCCCCGGGGGCCGGCGCAGGAGGTCGCGGCCGGGGCGGACCTGACGCGCCTGCCGGTGCAGACGCCCTGGCCGGGCGATGCCGGCCCGCTGATCACCTGGCCGGTCGTCGTCACCCGCCCGCACGGTTCGGAGGCGGCGCAGACCGGCCGCTACAATCTCGGCGTCTACCGGGCGCAGGTGCTCGGGCCGGACCGGCTGATCCTGCGCTGGCTCGCGCATCGCGGCGGCGCCGCGCATGCCCGCGGCTGGGCGGCGGCGGGCGAGCCGATGCCGGTGGCGGTGGTGCTCGGCGCCGATCCGGCGACGCTCCTCTCCGCCGCGCTGCCGCTGCCCGAGACGGTGTCGGAGCTCTCCTTCTCCGGCGTGCTGCGCGGCAGCCGGACCGAGGTGGCGCCGGCGCGCAGCGTGCCGCTGATGGTGCCCGCCCACGCCGAGATCGTGATCGAGGGCTGGGTGCATCCCGGCGAGACGGCGCCGGAAGGGCCGTTCGGCGACCATACCGGCTATTACAACGCTGTGGAGCCCTTCCCGGTGATGCGGGTCTCGGCGATCACCGAGCGCCGCGATCCGCTCTATCTCACCACGGTCACCGGGCGCCCGCCGGACGAGCCCGCGGTGATCGGCGAGGTGTTCAACACGCTCGCGCTGCCGCTGATCCGCGCCCAGATCCCGGAGCTGCGCGACCTCTGGCTGCCGCCGGCCGCCTGCTCCTACCGGATCGCGGTGGTGCAGATCGCCAAACGCTACCCGGGCCAGGCGCGGCGGGTGATGCTGGCGCTCTGGGGGATGCTGGCGCAATTCTCCTACACCAAGATGATCGTGGTGGTGGACGAGGACATCGACCCGCGCGACTGGGACGACGTCGCCTGGGCGATGTCGACGCGGATGGATCCGGCGCGGGACGTGGTGGTGCTCGACGGCACGCCGATGGACTATCTCGATTTCGCCAGCCCGCGCGCCGGGCTGGCCGGCAAGCTCGGCATCGACGCGACGACCAAGATCGGCGCCGAGACCGAGCGGGAATGGGGAAGGGTGATGGCGCTCGACCCCGCGCACGAGGCCCGCGCGGCCGAGATCCTGGCGCGGCACCTGCCGGGCAGCGGGGCGGGGCAAGCGCGCGCCGACGATCCGCGGCGTCTCCGGCGCGCGGAGACGGCCGGTCCCGCTTCGGTCTGACGGCCCCGCCTCTTGCGGCTACCGGCCGGTGAAGTCCGCCTGGGCTTCGCGGACCGCCTCGGTCAGGAAGTCGGCGGCGGCGCGGACGCGGGCGACGTCGCGCAGGTTCTCGTGGATCGCCAGCCAGTAGGAGCGGACGGTGCAGAGCTTCGGCAGGACGCGGACGAGGCCGCGGCCGCGGGTGAGATAGTCGTGCAGCGCGCCGATGCCGGCGCCGGCGCCGACCGCCTCGACCTGCCCGATGGCGCTGGTGATCTCGACCGACGAGCGCCAGCCGCGCAGGAACTCGGCCGCGTAGTTGAGGGCGGGCGCGGCGATCAGATCCTCGACGTAGCCGACGAGGCGGTGGCGGGCGAGGTCGGCCGGCTCCACCGGTGCGGGATGGGCGGCGAGGTAGGCGGGGGAGGCGTAGAGGCCGAGGCTGTAGTCGGTCAGCTTGCGGGCGACGAGCCGGCCCTTCTCGGGGCGCCCCACCATCACCGCGAGGTCGGCCTCGCGGCGGGAGAGGGAGAAGCCGCGCGGGGTCGGGACGAGCTGGACGGTCAGGTCCGGGTGCCGGTCGGCGAGGCGGGCAAGGCGCGGGGCGAGGAAGCCGACGCCGAAGCCGTCCGGGGCGCCGATCCGCACGACGCCGGCGGCAGCCGCCCCGGCGCCCTGCAGCCGGGCCTGGACGGCGAGCATCTCGGTCTCCACCCGCTCGAGCGTCTCGAGGAGCGCCTGGCCAGCGTCGGTCAGCTCCGAGCCGTGGGTGCGGCGGACGAGCAGCTTGGCGCCGAGCGCGGCCTCGAGGGCGGCGACGCGGCGGGAGAGGGTCGCCTGGTTGACGCCGAGCCTGCGCGACGCGCCGAGCATCTGGCCGGCGCGGGCGACGGCGAGGAACATGCGGGTGTCGTCCCAGTCGAGCCGGCCCGGTGCGAATGCGCCTTCGTGCATATCAGATCCTCATGCGAGGCGGTTGCTATTCGTGTCTTACAATGCGACCTCAGCCACAGCAAACATGGAGGAAGCGATGACCGATCTCAGCCACTATGTCTCGGGGGAGCGGGTGCCGGGCCGCTCGGGGCGTTTCGCCGACGTGTTCAACCCGGCGACCGGCGCGTCGGAGACGCGGGTGCCGCTGGCTTCGGTCGAGGAGGTCGGCGCGGTCGTCGCGGCGGCGAAGGCCGCCTGGCCGGCCTGGGCGAAGACGCCGCCGCTGCGGCGCGCGCGCATCCTCGACCGGTTCAAGTTCCTGCTGCAGGAGAACGCCGATCGGATCGCCGAGCTGATCTCGGCCGAGCACGGCAAGACCCACGACGACGCGCTGGGCGAGGTGACCCGCGGGCTCGAGGTGGTGGAGTTCGCGGTCGGCATCCCGCACCTGCTGAAGGGCGAGGTTACGGAGAATGTCGGGACCAACGTGGACAGCCACTCGCTCAGGCAGCCGCTCGGGGTGGTGGCGGGGATCACGCCGTTCAACTTCCCCTGCATGGTGCCGATGTGGATGTTCCCGGTCGCGCTCGCCTGCGGCAACACCTTCGTGCTGAAGCCCTCGGAGCGGGATCCGTCAGCGTCGCTCCTCATCGCCGAGCTGCTGACCCGGGCGGGCCTGCCGGCGGGCGTCTTCAACGTGGTGAACGGCGACAAGGAGGCGGTCGACGCGCTGCTGACGCACCCGGACGTCAAGGCGGTGAGCTTCGTCGGCTCGACGCCGATCGCGCGCTACATCTATGCGACCGGCACCGCGGCCGGCAAGCGGGTGCAGGCGCTGGGCGGGGCGAAGAACCACGCGATCATCATGCCGGACGCCGACATCGACATGGCGGTGGGGGCGCTGATGGGCGCGGCCTACGGGTCGGCCGGGGAGCGCTGCATGGCGATCTCGGTGGCGGTGCCGGTCGGCGAGGAGACGGCGAACCGGCTGATCGAGAAGCTGGTGCCGAAGATCGAGGCGCTGAAGATCGGGCCGGCGAGCGACCGGTCGTCGGAGATGGGGCCGCTGGTCACGGCGCAGCACCTCGCCAAGGTGAAGGGCTACATCGACCAGGGCGAGAAGGAAGGTGCCAAGGTCGTCGTCGACGGACGCGGCTTCAAGGCGCCGCAGGGCTACGAGGGCGGCTATTTCGTCGGCGGCACGCTGCTCGACGGGGTGACGCCGGACATGACGGTCTGGAAGGAGGAGATCTTCGGGCCGGTGCTGTCGGTGGTGCGGGCGACGAACTACCAGGATGCGGTCGATCTCGTCGGGCAGCACGAGTACGGCAACGGCGTGGCGGTATTCACCCGTGATGGTGACGCGGCGCGGGCCTTCGCGCACGACATCGAGGTGGGGATGGTGGGCGTGAACGTGCCGATCCCGGTGCCGATGGCGTTCCACTCGTTCGGCGGCTGGAAGGCGTCGCTCTTCGGCGACCACCATATGCACGGGCCGGAGGGGGTGCGCTTCTACACCCGGCTGAAGACGATCACCACGCGCTGGCCCACGGGGATGCGCGCCGAGGCGGAGTTCGTCATGCCGACGATGGGGTGACCGTTGCCGGAGGGAATGCAAGGGGGTCCGCGCCGATCGGCGCGGGCCCCCATTTCGCATGAGGGGGCGGTGCGGGCGATCCTCGTCCTGCCGCACATTTCCTTCACGATCGGGCGGCCGGCGGCTATCGTTGCGGGAAAGGGACGGTCGGGAGGGTGGGGTGCGGCTGCTTCTCGTCGAGGACACCGAGGACGTGGCGGAGGCGATCGTGGCGTCCTTCGTGCACCGGGGGGATGCGATCGACTGGGTCGATACGGTGGAGGGGGCCGGCGACATGCTGGCGGTGAACGACTATGAGGTCGTCATCCTCGACATCAACCTGCCGGACGGGGAGGGGACGGAGGTGCTGCGGCGGCTGAGGCGGCAGCGCAAGCCGACGCCGGTCTTGATGCTGACGGCGCGGATGGCGGTCGAGGACCGGGTGGCGGCGCTCGACATCGGGGCGGACGACTATCTGGTGAAGCCGTTCGACCTGCGCGAGCTGCAGGCGCGGGTGCGGGCGCTCGGGCGGCGGGCGGGGCCGGACCGCAGCGGGGTGATCGAGTTCGGCAGCCTGGCGCTCGACCCGGCCGGGCGGGTGGCGAGCTGCGGCGGGGCGCCGCTGCAGCTGACGCGGCGGGAGTTCAGCCTGCTCGAGGCGCTGATGGCCAACCGCAGCCGGGTCATGCCGAAGGAGCGGCTCTTCGACCGGATGTTCTCGATGGACGAGGAGGAGGTCGGGCTGAACGCGATCGAGACCTATGTCGCCCGGCTGCGGCGCAAGCTCGAGGGGAGCGGGGTCGCCATCCGGACGCTGCGCGGGCTCGGCTATCAGCTGGTCAGGGTGGATTGATCGGCCCGGGATGCCCGATCGGGCACGGGGTGGGCACGCGTGCCCACCCGGTCGGACCCCTTGTTTCATTGGGTTCTCCGGCTTTCTCTTAACCCGATGGCAATAGTGGTTAACGGTGTCCGGCCGCGCCGCCCGGCCGGCGAACGTCTGACGCATGCCCGCGCGATGGACCGCTTCCGACAGCGCCATGACAGGTTCGTCGGCTGAATGACCCGTCGGGGGAGGCGCGCCGGTGCGCGTGATTCGCCTGCGCGGCAAGGGGCCGCGCTTCCGAACGGACGCATCGAGGAGCCGCCATGACAGATTTCTTCGCACTCCACTTCGCCTTCCTCGCGACCCCGGAAGGCTGGGCCGCCATGATCACGCTGATCGCCATGGAGGTGGTGCTCGGCATCGACAACCTGATCTTCATCTCGATCCTGACCAACAAGCTGCCGGCCCAGCACCGGGTGAAGGCGCGGCGGCTCGGGATCTCGGGCGCGCTCGTCATGCGGCTGCTGCTGCTCACGACCATCGCCTACATCGTGGCGATGACGACGCCGCTCTTCTCGGCCTTCGGGCACGACTTCTCCTGGCGCGACCTGATCCTGATCGCCGGCGGGCTGTTCCTGGTCTGGAAGGCGACGAAGGAGATCCACCATTCGGTCGATCCGCTGGACCAGAAGGAGGACGCGGTCGGGCGCGCGGTCAGCACCACGCTCGGCGGCGCGATCTTCCAGATCCTGCTGCTCGACCTCG
>NZ_CALLYO010000117.1 GCF_937858865.1 uncultured Amaricoccus sp.
CCATCGGCCTCCTCCTCGACACCTTCGACCCGCAGGAGTGCGCAAACTACCTCACTAACGCCGGATAAGCCTCAGTATAACGTCATCACGCTTTAACCGATCGCAATGAAGGTTGACGGGAGGCTGGCATGCAGGCGGTGACGAGCAACGGGCTCCGGCTCCACGTCGCGACCGGCGGCGACCCGGAGGGGAGGCCCCTCGTCTTCGCCAACGCGCTCGGCACCGACCTGCGCATCTGGGACGCGCTCCTCCCCCACCTGCCGCCCGGCCTCCGCCTCATCCGCTACGACATGCGCGGCCACGGCCTCTCCGACGCGCCCGAGGGCGACTACTGGATGGGCGATCTCGTCGCCGACGCCGCCGGCCTCCTCGACGCGCTCGGCATCAGGGGCGCGGTGTTCGTCGGCCTCTCGATCGGCGGCGTCGTCGCCCAGGGCCTCGCCGCCGAGCGCCCCGACCTCCTCCGCGCCGCTGTCCTCTCCAACACCGCCGCCCGCATCGGCACCGAGGCGAGCTGGCGCGAGCGCATCGCCACCGTCCGCCGGGGCGGCATCGCCGCGATCGCGGACGGCGTGCTGGAGAAATGGTTCAGCCGCGCCTTCCGCCGCGACCGACCGGACGAACTCGCCCTCTGGCGCAACATGCTGTCCCGCACGCCCCTCGACGGCTACTGCGGCTGCTGCGCCGCCATGGCGCACACCGACCTCCGCGACTCCATCGCCGGCCTCCGCCTCCCCGTTCTCGCCATCGCCGGCTCCAAGGACGGCTCGACCCCGCCCGACCTCGTGCGCGAGACCGCCGGCAGCATCCCCGGCGCCCGCTTCGAGCTCGTCCGCGGCGCCGGCCACCTGCCGGCCGTCGAGGCCCCCGAGGCCTACGCCCGCCTCCTCGCCGCCTTCCTCGCCGAGACCAGCTAATCGAGCGTCCGCCGGTAGCGCAGCAGCGCGATCGCGGCATAGGCGCAGACGAAGAGCCCGAGCAGCGTCAGCTCCCGCGATATGGTCGCGAGCTCCGCCCCCTTCAGCATCACCGCCCGGATCGCCCGGATGAAGTGGGTGAGCGGGAAGAACTGCCCGAGCAGCTGCGCCCAGCCCGGCATCCCCCGGTAGGGGAACATGAACCCCGAGAGCAGGATCGAGGGCAGGAAGAAGAAGAAGGTCAGCTGCATCGCCTGCATCTGCGTCCGCGCCAGCGTCGAGATGGCATAGCCGAGCAGCACCAGCGCCAGCACGAAGAGGAAGACCGCCAGCAGCAGCACCGGCAGCCCTCCGACGAAGGGCACCGCGAAGAGCCCGCGCGCCGCGAGGAGCACCACCACCACCTGCAGCGCGCCGACCGCGAAATAGGGCAGCGTCTTCGACAGCATCACCTCCGCCGGCGTCGAAGGCATGGCGAGCAGCGTCTCCATCGTCCCGCGCTCGGTCTCCCGCGTCAGCGCGATCGAGGTCATCATCACCATGGTCATCTGCAGGATGACCCCGAGCAGCCCCGGCACGATGTTGTACTGCGATATCCCCTCGGGGTTGTAGCGCCGGTGCACCACCACCTCGAGCCGCCCCGCC